>JAAZML010000160.1 GCA_012798835.1 Clostridium sp. | reverse complement strand
GGGACATTGCCGCCAGTGCAAAAAAATCTGTCGCCTGCACCAGTCAAAACAACGGCAACTACGCTCGGATCGCGGGAAGCTATTTGAAAAGCACAGGCAGCTCCGGCCAACATATCAAGATCGTAAGAGTTCCCCTGTCTTTCATTGTCCAAAACTACATAACCTACATACAGCCCTTCTACGGTTTCTTTTGTTTTGGGATTAACAAGAGGTTTTTTCTCATAAGTAGTGCGCGGGGGGGCTGTCTTTTCGAGAAGATCCCTTCTGACAGTCGTAAAATCCAATAGGCTTTCTTTTGGCGCTCTCGGTATCCAATCTAACGACATTTCTAATTATATCCTCCTTTAAAAATATAATTTTTAGAAAAAATTATGTGTCTACTTCACCTAAAAAAATTTTTCTTTTCACACAAGCTCATTTGTTTTTTAGGAATTTTGCTGGAAGATATGCTATCTAAGCTGTTGTTACTGATTGGGTCCGCATTTTACAATCCTTACCTAACACCCACTTTATAACGGTCTACTGAGAATTTAAAAACACACTCGTATACCCTTACGGTAAAAACTGTAAGGCTTCACACCTCATCGAGAAACACCGCACTAACCTTGGAATGGCCCTTTTCTACAAATTTTCAAAAGCAAATGCCTCAACCTTAAAAACTTTCAACCTTTTTTAACAAGCCCAGTGCTTTGTTTATGCTTGTCTCACATCTAAAAGCCCAGGCTTTCCCGGCAGATTTGTGTAAAAAATATACCCAAACCTCCTCACCTTCTCGATCTTTAGGCCCTACCTCCTCCCTTTTAATAGTATTTCCTAATCAATATCATAATCGTTGGCATTTAAAACCTTTTTCCCCTCGTACACTTTAATATATATCACAGCGGTTGAGCGAAGTCAAGCACTTCGAAAGCGCCGCTGTGTCAATACTTGTCGGGTAAATTATCCTCATTCCAGAAAATGATGTTCGGGATCTCTTTTTAAACAAGATCCCTACCCAGCAATAACATCCCCGGGACACCTGCCACATCAAGGCCCAGGAAACGAAGGAAAATCTTTGTTGCCACAACCCTTCGAATCTTTGCTGCCAGAGCCCTTCGCCCTTCATCCTTCTGCAGGATGTTTTTAATGCAGCCAAACGGTAACCGGTAGAGAATAATATTTGGTAAAGGGGATATCGATGATCTGTCCATTTAGATCCACCAGCAAGGTTTTTACAATATTTTCAGTGATATTTCGACTAAACTCCTCTATAAATTCTTCTTCTTCAAGGTTCTGAAACATTTCCAGAACATAGCAAATAACATCGCGACGCAAATCATCTTCCAGTTCATGGATAAACTGTGGAGGCAAACCCACGGTATAGCCCCCGATCTCCAGCTTGTCAATAATTATGAAATCTTGCGTGTATTTTTCTACCAAAGAGGGAACCTCGGTTTTTAGCTCTGCCATATAAACCGGGTACTCTCCTTGGATCTGCCGGCCAATCTCCTGGCTGACAATGTCCAAAATTCTATCACCGCGTAGAAATATATTGATGCCGTTCGTATTTTTTAAAGTAAAAGCCAGTGCAACAGCAAAAAAGAGCAAAAACCCAACCAAAATTCCCGTACAAAAAAATAAAAAATTTCCGGGGGGAGTTTTCTTTTTTCGTGCTATTATTTTTTTATTGCGCGTACGCGAAAACATTGAATCACCTGCCTCCTAGAATATACTAGACCCGGCAATGGCAATTTATACCCGGCAACAACTCTTTTAGAGTCCGTTTTCTAGAAAACAGTTTTTGGGTATTAACGAGAAAGTAAGAAGGTAATCACAGAAAATAAAAAAGGCAGTAAGACTTGGGCTGATTGGCCCGCTGTTACTGCCGCTTTTATGGTGGGCGAAGCAGGTTTTGAACCTGCG
>JAAZML010000020.1 GCA_012798835.1 Clostridium sp. | reverse complement strand
ATCTTCTGGATCGCCTCGTCTTTCCAAAAAGCCGGCACGTTCCATGCGGTCCAAAAGACCAGTTAATGTTGGGCCTTCAATCGAAAGGGCGTTGGCCAGATCCTTAAACTTCATGCCGTCTTTATTATACAGGATGTTTATGACAAAGAACTGTACCGGGGTCAGCCCGAAAGGCAAAAGGTTGTTCTCATAGTAGCGTTGCACGTTTCTATAAACCTTGCCTAGTTTGAAGCATACAGAGTTTGATGCATAACAACAGTTTTGAGCCACCGTTATCTACCTCCTTTTGACCTTGATAACAGGCTAATTAGCATGCTAATATTATATATGCAAAACAATAGCTTGTAAATAACTTAGACAAAAATTTTATATCAAACTAGGTACAGTACAATTCGTAATATGGGTGAGAAGATAAATGAGACTGAAAAAGTTTTTTTTCGCAGACTGTCCGTTCCCTAAGGAAGTTGAGGTGTGTTTAACGTTCAACAATTATGTCGGTGTGCCTGCAATTAGTTATCAGAATAACGATGACCACAGCAAAGAAACTTGCAAGATCTAAAGCCTTGTGATAGATAGGTTTACGATTAAGGCCCTCTTGCTTAAGAAAAAGTCGGAAAAAATCTTCAGTGACGACAAATAATGTCATCATTTTCCAAGGAGTTTTTTCACTTAGTATCAAATAACTAGGTTAATGAACCTATAGACAGGGTTTTGTGGCAGGGAGGCTAGTATTGGAAAACAAAAATGGTTTGGTCAGTCGTGACTTTGAAAAAATAAGTGCAAACAGGTGCTCCTCGGCTGAGCCGAACGCCGAAGACATGAAGTTTAACGAATCTCGGTATCGGGCTATTATTGAGAACCAACTGGAGCTTGTTATCATCTTTTTACCTGATTTCAAAATAAGCTTTGTCAATGAAGCCATGTGCCAATACTTCGGCAGTACCCCAGCTGAAATGCTTGGGAAAAACCTTTTTCACTCGGTGGTAGAGGAAGATATAGATTTTTTGATTTCCGCCATCAGGAATCTTGTGTTTGGAATTCAGAATAAGACAGAGAGCAGGGTCATAAACCCTAAGGGGGAAGTCTGCTGGACGGAATGGAGTGGCAAAGCTATTTTCGACGGTAACCGTCTGCTGGAATATTTGGTGGTGGGACGTGATATCACCGATAGAAAGAAGATGGAGGATGCTCTGATTAGGAGCGAGGCTAACTTTAGGAAACTGGCAGAAGCCTTACCTGTTGCCGTCTTTGTCTATCAAGATGCATCCATCCGTTATGTTAACTCGGCGTTTTTGGATCTTACCAAGTACAGTAATGAGGAAATTATGGAATATGAACCTTGCGATATGTTAGATCAGCTTGACTTTGACGAAATAATTAGAGCAACCAGTATAGCCAGGCAAAACCAAGAGGTGATTTCGCCCTACAAGGTTAGGTTAGTTAGCAAGGATGGAGAAGATATCTGGGGATATTTATCGGCTGATATTATTGATTATGAAGGTCGACCCGCGATAGTAGGAGTGATAATGGATATTGATAATAATCCGAGGATAGAGGAAAAGATACTTAAGGTGAGCAAACTTGAATCTTTAGGACTCCTGGCCGGGGGAATTGCTCATGATTTTAATAATATCTTGACTGTTATTGCTGGCAACATTTCAATTGCCAAAATGAGACATCATATCTGTGATGATGCCTTGGAGATGCTAGAAGAGGCAGAAAAGGCAACTTTCCAAGCCTGTGCCTTAACGCAACAATTGTTGACCTTT
>JAAZML010000061.1 GCA_012798835.1 Clostridium sp. | reverse complement strand
GAAATTAGATTTGGAGAAATAAAATGGATAATCAATTTTCAAGAACGGAGTTATTATTAGGTAGGGAAAGTATGATAAAGCTTAGAAATTCTAAGGTAGCAGTTTTTGGAGTAGGTGGCGTAGGGTCCTACGCTGCCGAGGCTTTAGCCAGATCTGGTTTAGGTAGTATAGTATTAATAGATTATGATATAATAGATATATCTAATTTAAATAGACAAATTCACGCTAATTTTAAAACTATTGGACTTAAGAAAGTAGAGGTAATGAAAGAACGACTTTTGGATATAAATCCTAATATGGATATTGAAATTTTTGATGAAATGTATACAAGCGAAAATAAAAATCAGTTATTAAGCAATAGTTATGACTATGTAATAGATGCCATAGATATGATTTCATCTAAAATAAATTTGATAGAAAATTGTAATATGATGAATATTCCAATTATATCTTCCATGGGAGCTGGTAATAAATTAGATCCTACTATGTTTCAAATAGGAGATATATATGAAACAAACACTTGTCCATTAGCTAAAGTTATGAGAAGAGAATTGAGAAAAAAGGGTATAGAAAGTTTAAAGGTAGTATGGTCTAAGGAAAAGCCAATAAAACCTAATTTTCAAATAGAAGGTGTTAAGATAGTACCAGGTTCTGTGGCTTATGTTCCTTCTGTTTGTGGACTTATAATTGCTTCTGAAGTCATTAGGGATTTAATTGGAGGTGAATTTAGTGGAACAAATAGGTTATGTAACTAGGACCTTTGATGATATGGCAGAAGTAGAAGTCAGAAGAATTTCTGGTTGTGGTGGAAGTTGTGGTAGCTGTAGTGGTGGATGTAGTGCTCCTAGCATTGTCATATTTTTAAAAAATTCTATTAATGCTAAGGAAGGGGATTATGTAGAAATAAAAGGCAAGGCCCATAGGATTATAAAATATGCTCTGATTGTATATATGGTTCCATTTGCAATGCTAATATTTGGAATTATTTTGGGGATGGAATTATTTAAATCTAGAGGTGTGGTAAATTACGAAACTTATGGTTTTGTAACTGGAATAATATTTTTAGGAATTTCTTTTTTTATTGTTAGAAAAATTGACAAATCTATACAAAATAAAGATGAAAAGGCTATGGAAATGGTAAAGATATTATATTAGTTAGGAGGAAATATATTTGAGTTTAAAAACTAATGATAATGATGCTATTATCAAAAGGTTAAGAAGAATAGAGGGACAAGTCAAAGGCATTCAAAAAATGGTAGAAGAAGGGAAGTGCTGTGGAGATATATTGATTCAAATTGCAGCAGTTCGCTCTGCTATGAATTCTGTAGGTGGATTAATACTTGAAAATCATATGAAAGATTGTTTAAAATCTTATTTAGATGGAGAAACTGGAGATGAGACTTTAGATAGTTTGGTAGATACAATGGTTAAATATACAAAACAAAATTAGGCTTTAAACTTAACTCTTTTTATAGATTGGGACAAAAATGTAGATATTATTACACCTATGGAGATAGCTGCAGCTATAAAAAAGGTTTCAGTGCCTTTGCTTGCAGCTAAATGAAAATCTTTTTGAACCAAGGCTAACATAGTATAATACATACCAGCACCAGGTACTAATGGCACTATTCCAG
>JAAZML010000055.1 GCA_012798835.1 Clostridium sp. | reverse complement strand
TTATTTTAGCCGAGTCCCCTATTTCATCTCGCAGGTGATTGTTTTCATGGTTTGTAATACATATTCCGTCCAGGCCGATTAATTTAGCTAATCTAATCGATGTTTCAAGGTCTAAAATACTATCAAAGGAATATTTACTTTCGTGTACATGCGTGTCTATAATCACAAAAATCACCTCCATTAATTAATAGTCAGCGTGGGGACGGTAGACTGTGTGAAAAGGCATTTTCCCCGCTTTTTGTCATTCTGAGTGTAGCGAAGAATCTCATTTTTAGACCATTTGGGATCCTTCCCCGACACTCGGTTAGCAATTTTAATAGGCCCATCACACTAATTTAAATAGTGGTAACTATAAAAAACTCTATTTAAAAACCTGAGTGTTGGGTCAGGATGACATTTTTCACACAGCCTGACGGTTCTATTGTTAATTCTATTTATCCACCTTTGTACTCTTGCCAACAAACATAAAATATAAGGGTTAATTGCAGTTTATATTATCACGATTTTTTAAAAAATGCTATTGGGGGTTATACGGATATTAAGCATAAAAAAGATGGTTTATACCATACAAGGTCAAATTTTTGTTATGTTCAAATGTCTATTTTGCAAGCTTTGTAGCAAAAATACATTTTGCCGTTTTAAGAAATATTATCTATATTAAGGGGCTTTTATAAAATATATCTATAGTAATGCAAATGTGTATAGAGAAATATTATACTGAGGTCCGGAATAGGGGATGTGGTTCCGCTTGTTTATCTGTTTTTCCGACATAAATTTTAGCATATAACAGTTATCTATAATAACGGTTAATCCTATAGATAACACTTATTGGATTTTTAGGTTGATATTACCTATAATGGCTTGTATACGGACAGGTGATTAAAAACGAAAGAGGGGGGAATATTAATGAAATTGTCAAAAAGATTTTTACTTGTAGCTTTTTCGCTTATTTTGGTGTTGTCCTTGGTAGCATGTTTACCTGCAAAAGAATCATCTACAAAAGATGCAGCCGATCATATTGAACCTGAAGATACAAGTACAGAAGAAAAATTAGAAGATAAATTAGTTATTTATTCCACACATCCGGAGGATATGTTGGAGGTAATAGCAGACGGATTTACCGAAAAAACAGGTGTAGAGGTCGATTTCATCAATCTAAAAGGTGAGCTTGCCGACAGAGTCAGGGCAGAAAAAGACAATCCGCAGGCTGATATAATGTACGGAGGGGCATCCTCTTTATTCATTACAATGTCGGAAGACGGGATATTTGAAAGTATAGAGCCTACCTGGTTCAGCGCTCTCGATGACGATTTTAAGGATGCCAACGGCAGATGGTTCGGGGTTATGAAGACGCCTGTTACCTTATTTTACAACAGTGAAGCCTTGTCAAAAGAGGAGGCCCCCAAAAGTTGGGCAGATTTAGCTGATTCAAAATATAAAGATAAAATTGTATCCAGGGATTATGTCTCATCCTCACAAAGGGCGGCTATGGTAGCTTTGTTAGATTATTATAGTAACAAATCCTCTTTTGAGGACGGGGTCAATTATTTGAAAAAACTTGATCAAAATACAAAAAGTTATCATGGAAGCGGTTCACTACATTTTCAAGATGTAGGGAAAAGTGAAGCTCCTATCAGTTATGGTGTTTTAAGTGCAATTATCGACAACGTGAACAAAAATGATATGCCTCTGGAAGTAATTGATGCTGAAGAAGGTTCGGTTATAATCACAGATGCTATTGCTGCGATTAAAAATGCACCCCATCCCAATGCAGCCAAGGCTTTTGTAGAATATGCGGGCAGTGAAGAGGTGCAAATTAAACTTGCAAATGAATTCAATCGTATGCCTACCCTTGACAGTGCGGTGGCAAAAGGACCTGAATGGATGCAAATTCCTTTAAAAAGTATGAAAGTTGATTGGAAAAATGTAGCTGAAAATGAACTTGATTGGTTAAATCTTTGGGACACTGAAATCAGAGATTCCGGAAAAGATGTAGAATAAATTAAGCATAATAAAAAATGCCCACAATAATTAAAACCCATCAGATTTCTGTTGGGCATTTTTTTTGAGAAAGGATATAGATATGGGAAGTATACATTTTGAAAATATAGTTAAATCATTTGGAAAAAGAACAGTATTAAAGAATATAAGTATTGAAATAAAGGATGGTGAATTATTCACATTTTTAGGCCCCTCCGGATGTGGGAAAACTACTCTTTTAAGGATATTGGCCGGATTCGAAAAACCTGACAGCGGTATAGTTAGGCTTGATGAAAAAGATATTACAGACTTGATCCCCGAAAAAAGGGGTATTTCTATGGTATTTCAAAATTATGCATTATTTCCCAATATGAATGTGGCGGAAAACGTGGGATACGGGTTGAAAGTTAGGGGAATCAATAAAAAAATTATAAAGGAAAAAGTAGAATATTATCTGGATATGGTGGGGATGGTTAAATTCTCCGACAGAGATATAAATGAACTTTCGGGTGGGGAGCAACAAAGGGTCTGTATAGCCAGGGCCCTTGCCATTGATCCGAAGGTATTGCTTTTGGATGAACCTCTTTCTAATCTGGATGCCAAGTTAAGGGAAAAGATGAGGGTGGAGATAAAAGAACTTCAAGACCAATTGGGAGTTACAACTGTATTTGTAACCCATGATCAACAGGAGGCCATGTCTATTTCGGATAGAATCGTGGTACTTAATGAGGGGGAACCGGTCAGGGTAGCTTCGCCGATTGATCTATATAACAATCCTAAAAATGAATTTGTGGCAAGCTTTATCGGCGAATCGAACATCATACACAAATCAAATTTTGAAAATTTTTTCATAGATATGAATGATGTTGAAAAAGTTTGTATACGGCCTCAGGATTTTAAGATTTCTGATGACGGACCTATTAAAGGTGTAATAACCGATGTGAATTTTAACGGCGGGCATATTAACTATCATTGTTCGGTTAATAACTACAATATAAAAATCTCGGAAATAAATTCATATAATAAGGTTATCATGGATGTGGGCCGGGATATTTCAATACAAGTAGACAAAAATGCTGTCAGGAAATTATTTGAGTAGGGGGTTTTTATGAAGCTGAAAAAAATAGTCAATCCACTTCTTTACATTGTATTATTTTATCTTATAGTGACCTTTATATTATTTCCCATTATCAATACATTCGGGACAACTATTCAATCTGATTCAGGGGGTATATCCTCGGAACAGTATCGCATATTTTTTTCTATAAACACTAACCGAGTAGCCCTAAAAAATACATTTCTAGTCGGGATATCAACTGTAATCTGTTGTATGGCTGTGGGAGTATTTATGGCATTTTTTACGGAGTATTTCAAAATCGGGTTTCAAAAAGGTATAAATATTTTATTACTGACTCCTTTTGTGCTCCCCGGTGTTATGATAGTGATTGCCTTTATTCAGTTATATTCCGACACAGGTATTATTAACCAATTTTTAAAGATATCTTTTGACTTAAAACAAGTGCCGATTAAATTATCGGGGTTTAAGGGAATTATATTTGTTCATGCTTTTACCCAATATGTTTATTTTTATATAAATACTTCTATAGCCTTAAAATTTCTAGATTATTCCACTATAGAATCGGCAAGGGGATTGGGTGCCACAAAGTTTCAGGTATTTAAAGATATTATATTTCCCCATATACTGCCTGCTCTTTTAACCTCGGGTTTTATGACTTTTGCTACGGGGATCAGTTCCTTTTCCGCACCATATTTAATCGGCGGCGGGTATAGGATGATGAGCACCCAGATACTTCAATCCAAAATGAATAATCAAATGCAGATGGCCTCTACCCAAGTCATGATACTCATGATCATATCTATGATAACCATGTTATTGTATGGTTTCTATAGTAAACAGGATACTTCATCAAGCTATATTAAAAATAAGAGGGTGAAAAAAGTTAAAATAGAAAACAAGTTTCTGAATTTCTTGGTCCATTTTCTGGGTTATGTGATTATCCTTCTTATAGTGGTGCCGATTATAGGGATTATTATTTTATCTTTTGTCGATTCGAGCAGTTGGATGATGAAGATATTTCCGGATAAATTCGGTTTGGATAATTATAGAAGAATATTTTTGCAAAGGAGAATTTTAGGCCCGGTTAAAAATAGTCTGAAAATGTCAGTTATTGCTGCTACCATTGCAACTCTTGTTGCAATGGTCAGTTCCTATTTGATTTTAAATACTCGCGGAATAAAACCTAAATTACTGAATTTTTTCATTTTATTACCTATGGCTATACCGGCCAGTACACTGGGAGTAAATTTAATAACCGCTTTTAATAAAAAGCGAATTCTTCTTTTAAACAATTCCTTGGTCGGAACTTATAGCATACTCCCGATTGCATATATAATTGCAACCATAACCATAGTCTCCCGCAGCACGTACACCGCCTTTAGTAATTTTAATCGTGAATATGAATTTGCTTCCAGAAATCTAGGTGCCGGCAGAGGACAAACCTTTAAATGGATATTTGTTCCTATCGTAAGTTCGGGAATTATCTCGGGGTTTTCTTTGGCTTTCATGCGTTCTTTAGGGGAATATACTATTTCAGCCCTATTATACGGGGTACATAATAGACCTGTTTCAATTGCTATGGTAAATGCATTACATGATTTTGATGTTGGCATTTCAATGGCTTACGGGGCTATTATTATTTTCTTGGGCATGATTTTTCTGGGTATACTTATGAGACAGAAACATGGAAACGGTTCTATTGTTAATTAGCTAAAAATGCATTAAGGACTATCTCCGGCATATTTTTTATTTGGATATCCGGACGGGTTTCAGCCTGTTTGTGGGAGGAGATAATCTTTGAGCAGTGGGGCGCATGACATCTAAAAAGGTTTAAACATAATTTTTAAAGCAGTAGATTGTTTCTATAACAAATCTACTGCTTTAATTTTGTGGGGCTATATTTATCAACAAATGAGTTTGGAAGCCGGATTATAGTGTATTCCTGTTTAAGCCGTAATTGCATTTACCATGGTTTCTAAAAAAGCTTCTACTCTAACCTTAATCTGGCCTATGTCGGAATCGGAATAATCTGTTTCTATCTGTAAAAATGGAAGTCCCAGTTCATTTCTAACGAAGTTACGCACTGTATAGGATTCTACATTATAGGTATGACAAGCTATCCAGGTAAGATCCACTATACCGTCCACTTTATATTCTTCTGCCAGTCTTTTAATTAAATCCAGTCTTCCATCATTGCTCGTCATGCAAGAACAGGGTGTAGACAGATATTTTTCAGCCAGGGCAGTAATCGGGTCTTTAGTTTCATCTACCAGTATATCCAGGTCTTTGTAGCCCGAACAATTTTCTAAGGCTACTACACTTGCCCCGGATTCTTCTAAAACTTTTAGTACCTTTTCCGAGCCGTTTCCCACAGGACATCCCGTTAACAAAATACGCGGAGCATTTTCATCGAAGGCATAAATGCCCTTTTTTGTCCGCTCTTCAACTTCTGCAATCAGTCTTTCTATAAGTTCTATACCTGCTCTTTTATCTACGTTAAAGCCTTTAATGTGTTGTGCGAGCATCATATCCAAACCTGCTAAGGGTGCGGGTTTATGGCTGTTTAGTTTGTGCAGTTTTTTCATTACAGTCCTTTCTTTGTTCACCAGTTTGATGGCATCCCTCAGTTGAACGTCTGTAATTTCCAGTTCAAATTCTTTTTCTAAAAAGTTTTTAAATTTAACCATTTCATTTCTCCACATATCAAGGGAGTCATTATCCTTAGCTGTTTGTGGTAAATTCATAACATGCATCGGTTTTATTTTTCCCATCAGTTCGTACATTTTCTTTTTACCGTCGCATGTGGTTTCTGCCAATAATACGTCCGAAAAATAAAAATAAGGGCATGTATCTGTAATGGCATA
Source organism: Clostridium sp. (assembly GCA_012798835.1). Taxonomy (GTDB): domain Bacteria; phylum Bacillota; class Clostridia; order Acetivibrionales; family Acetivibrionaceae; genus Hungateiclostridium. The sequence continues at coordinate 804 of JAAZML010000055.1, read as the reverse complement.
GCCATAGCTTGATTTTATAAGTGGGCATAGGTTTCTCGGCAGTTCCCTTTCCGCGTCCCCTACGGGGTCCTGTGTTGTTCCGCATAATGAAACAGGGATTGCATCAGCTGCCAAAGCTATCTCCTGCGGTGAAAATATGCAATACAGTCCCACTATTTTTTTGCCGGCTTCATGAGCTTCCTTAACGTTAAGAGAATTTATTCCTCTCAATTCTTCTATTTCTTCCATAATTTTTGGTCTCATTTTTATCCCCCTATGGTTTTGGTTTTAGTTTGATAAATTTTTGATATGTTTTCTTGATATTATGCGTTTTCCAGTAATGTAAGCAGTTCTTCTGTCAGTTCACCGAAAAGGGGGTTGCTGCGCTCCCGAATTCGGGGAATTGAGATAGTAATATCCCTTTTTATTCTTCCGGGGCTACTGCTCATCAAAACGATTCGATCTGCCAGATAAACAGCCTCGTCAACGCTGTGGGTAACAAAAAGGATGGTTACTTTATGTTGTTCCCAGATGCGCAGTAATTCTCTCTGCATAATGATGCGGTTATTTTCATGTCGTTTTGACTGCAAAATATCTTTTCCAAATGTTCAACCCGAATTTTTCCCTCCATTATTTCACCACTCCGTTTAGTATTTCCAAGAAAAATATTTAAGGGTAATTATTTTAAAGATGCTGTCCAAAGGGCATATTAAAGAGGGTAGCCACACTTGACATTCCGAATTGTACTCTCCAGGCAAAAACCTGCCATACTATTAAAAGTAAGGCAGGAAGAATGAAAGGGAGAATTAGCGTATTGAATTTTTT
>JAAZML010000134.1 GCA_012798835.1 Clostridium sp. | reverse complement strand
TTCTGTCATATAAAACTCTCCCTTCGATATAATATTATAATTATTGCTTTGAACAATCCTAGAATAGCTATTTGGGTAAAGAATTCAAGTGTTAAATATTATTTTACTTCCCTAACAACAATACGCCGGCCCTTGACATCTATTATTTTTATTTTTGTCCCTATACCGATAAACCCAAACTCGGATACGACATCTATTTTTTGATTCCCAATGCCCATGGTACCGGAAGGCCGAAGAGCAGTTAGAGCTATTCCTTCTTTTCCAGCAAAAGCGCTAAGATCCTCCGTTCCATGATAACCGCTTTCCTTGTCTAGAGAGCTAGTTAAAACAAGGGTATCAGAACGACGCCCCCTTTTTATTGTGAATATAGATACAAGAGTAATAATTCCTAGTATTAAAAGTATTATAGCGGACATTATTATTACATCAAGTATATTTTTCGCGGCTACCAATATTCCTAACACCAAAAAGATCGCACCTACAATCCCCGGGGCACCAAAACCAGGGATAAACGCCTCTACTATAACTAATGAAAATCCAAGCATAAAAAACAAGGCAACCCAAAGGTCAATATTGTATACAAAATCAAACATTCCTAAGACCCCCTTTTAAGTGAATATTTAATACTCTTATACACATAACTTTAATAATATTCCCATACAACATTATACACTAAAATGAATTAAAAACATAATAAAATTGAAAAAATGTCTGGAGTTTTTAATATGCATGAATATTTTGAATACGCTTTGGGGTAATTCCAAATAAATTCCCCGAAAGAAACAAACCTTCCGGGAAGTTTATTTGCTGTGGTATTATTTTAATTTCCAAAAAGTTATGCTAAAGAGTTATATTTTTACAGTCCACCCGAAGGTATCCTTTAGCTTTCCGCTTTGAATTCCTGTAATGGTATCGTAAACTTTAGAGGATATTTCTCCTATTTCCCCATCATTGATTTTTATTATTTTATTGTTCCAGTTTAATTCGCCTATTGGAGAAATTACCGCCGCAGTACCTGTTCCAAAAGCTTCCTTCAAAGTTCCCGCTTCGTGTGCATCGTACACTTCCTTTATACTGATTTTTCTTTCAATTACTTTTATCCCCGAGGATTTTAGAAGTTCGATAGCAGACATTCTAGTTATACCCGCTAATATGCTTCCTTCTAGTGACGGGGTAATGACCTCATCATTTATTCTAAAGAAGACATTCATTGTTCCGACTTCTTCGATATATTTTTTTTCAATTCCGTCAAGCCAAAGGACTTGGGTATATCCCGCATTTTTTGCGTCTATTTGTGCCTTGAGGCTTGCCGCATAATTTCCAGGAGTTTTTGCAAACCCGATACCACCTTTTACTGCACGCACATAATTGGGTTCTACATATATCCTTACAGGATTTATGCCCTCTTTATAATAAGCCCCGACGGGTGAGAGGATTATCATAAACTTGTATGTTTGGGACGCCCTAACACCGAGGTAAGGATCGGTGGCGATTATGAATGGACGTATATAAAGGGATGTACCCTCTGCCTCAGGTATCCAGTCCTTTTCAAGTTCCACAAGGGCTTTGCATGCATCAACCGCAAAATCCACATCTATGGGGGGAATGCACAATCTATCATTTGATACATTAACTCGCTCCATGTTATTTTGGGGTCTAAAAAGAAGGATTTGATCATTGGCTGTTTTGTAAGCTTTCATTCCTTCAAAGATAGCTTGACCGTAATGGAATACCATAGCTGAGGGTTCCAAAGAAATTGGACCATAGGGTACTATTTTGGGATCGTGCCACCCTTTACCTTCTGTATAGTCCATAGTAAACATATGATCGGTAAAAAATTGGCCAAACCCCAAATGCTCTGGCTCGGGCTTAATTTTTGGTTTTTCGGTTTTTTCAATAATAATTTGATTCGACATAATTTTAACCCCTTTCAAGACTAAAAAGAATAATATATTTATGTTCCCGATATCATACTCTGTAGAGGGTATCCGGAATTTAACCTTGGATTCTATATCTATTATGCAACTTTTTTATGTGAAAATCCAGTGTTTTTGTAATGGAAGTATCAAAATATCGGAATAATATCTATTTTAATTGCTATATAAGCGATTTGTTTGCTATTATGTTTTATAGGTTTAAATATAAATTTGGAGGTAAACATGTTAAAAAAATTTTACCCGGATCTAAAGCTAAAAGCCATTGGGGATGTGGATTTGGATTTCCTTGCCAGAAAGAATATAAAAGGTATTATCCTAGACATAGACAACACTCTTGTGCCTGAACATGTAAAAAGAGCTGACAAGAAAGTATTGAGATGGATTGAAAAGGTCAAAAATATGGGGTTTAAGCTTTGTATTGTGTCCAATGCATCCCATAAGAGGGTGTCAAAGTTCAACGAAAATTTGGGGCTGCATGCAGTTCATAAGGCATCAAAACCCCGTAGCAGATCTTTTATAAGGGCAATGGATCTTATGAATACAAAACCGATGCAAACGGCTGTTATAGGAGATCAGATTTTTACCGATATATATGGCGGAAACAAACTTGGGATATTTACAATATTAGTTAACCCAATAGATAAGAAGGAAATTATTGGTGTCAGGCTAAAAAGGATTCTCGAGGGCATTATCCTCACAAGATACCAAAACAATCTCCAAAGAAGTAAAAATAAATAGCAAAGAGAGGGAAAAGCATGGATATCGATGTTAGGGTAACAGGGAAGACACGTCTACTGGCCTTAGTTGGAAATCCAGTTGAACATTCTATCTCACCAGAGCTTCATAATTCTCTAAGTTCATTTTTGAACCAGGATATGATATATATACCCCTGAAAGTTGAAAAAGGTGATTTGGGTACGGTGGTGGGAGCCCTAAAATCTTTAGACTTCGTCGGTTTTAATGTTACAACACCTTACAAAAGGGATATAATGAAGTTTATTGATGAAAACACAAAAGAGGCAATATTAATGGGAGCTGTAAATACTGTAAAGAAAATAGAAGGACGACTTTATGGCTACAATACCGATGCGGAGGGTTTTTCTAGATCCTTCAAAGAAGAAACAGGGGTAAATTTCAAGGGAAAAAAGGTGGTTCTCATTGGTGCCGGCGGGGTAGCACGATCGATAGCTGTAAAATTAGCTAGGGAGGGTGTAGAAAAGATAAGTCTTGTTAATCGTACAACCCTAAAATCCATCGAGCTTGCAGAGGTTATCAACGAAAACGTGAATAAGGTTGTGCAAGTATATAATTTTGCCGATAAAACTTTTGAAATGGCTATAGCCGAAAGTGATATTATTATTAACACAACTTCTGTGGGGATGTTTCCGGACACAAATCAGATTCCTATAAAACTTTCCAATTGCTTTAAGAAAAATCATATAGTCTACGATGTAATATATAACCCCGTAAAAACAAAACTCTTAAAGAAAGCAGAAAAAGCGGGAGCTAAAATTGTTAATGGGTTGGGAATGCTTTTTTACCAAGGCATACATGCATATGAAATATGGACGGGCTTAAAACTTCCGGAAGGAGAACTTAAAATAATTTTTGATTCCTTCAAAAAAATCCTAAATGTACAGGAGTGAGAGCATATGAATCTTGAAAGCCTTCTTAAAAAAGTAATAAAGGAGGAAGGGTCGGATCTCCACATTACGGTAGGTGTACCCCCGATCATAAGAAAAAATGGAAAGCTTATTAGACTTGGGGAAAAAATCCTGACATCTGTAGAAACAGAGCTGATTGTAAAAGGGCTTGTCAGCGAAACACAAATGAACGAATTATCCAAAAATGGCCATGTAGATTTATCCTTTTCTTGGGATGGGATAGGAAGGTTTAGGGTAAATGTATTCAAACAAAGGGGGGCTTTGGGGGCGGCAATTAGGCCTGTCAACTTATCTGTTGCGACAATACAAGAGTTGGGTCTTCCCCCTTCGGTGTCTGAACTTGCGCGCAAAAACAAGGGGCTTATTCTAGTTACTGGTCCCGCAGGATCTGGTAAATCCACAACCCTTGCGTCAATTATCAATCAGATAAACGAGGAACGCGACTGCCATATACTTACATTGGAGGATCCTGTTGAATATTTGCATAGGCATAAAAAATCGATTGTTAACCAAAGAGAGATAGGCAGTGATGTTGTATCCTACCCAAAGGCGTTAAGAGCGGCACTTAGGGAGGATCCCGATGTTATTATGATAGGCGAAATGACTGATGCAGATACAATCTTCACAGCAATAACAGCGGCCGAAACCGGTCATCTTGTTTTGTCAACACTCCATACAAATGGCGCCGCCGATGCAATTAATAGAATAATTGATATTTTCGAACTCCATAGGCAACACCAAATAAGAATTCTTTTATCAGGTGTACTGCAGGGCATAATATCCCAGCAGCTTCTTCGAACGACTCAAGCAGATGGGCGTATTGCCGCTGTAGAGGTAATGGTTGCTACACCCGAAATAAGGGGACTTATTAGAGAAAGTAGAATGGACGAGTTAAACTTATTGATTCAAAATGGTGACAAATTTGGAATGCAATCCATGGACTCGAGCTTGCTTAATCTATATAAAAAGGAGCTTATAAATCAAGATGCTGTTTTGACCCATGCATCTTCACAGGAAAACGCAAAAAAAATTCTAGGGTATACTTGATACGCGAACCAATTTCCAAAATATATAGCCCCGATGCTTTTAAAATATCTATTTTTGTTGTATAATTATAAAAACAAATAAAAAGGGGAATGAATTATGAAACTAATGACGGGTTGCCCTTTGCTTTTTCAGGATATGATACCCTTGTATTATTTTTTATTTGGCATTTTAGGGCTTCTTATAGGTTCTTTTTTAAATGTATGTATTTGCAGGATACCCAAGGGTGAATCAATCATTACTGGAAGATCCCACTGTACAAAATGCAACCATAGTCTTAATGTTTTGGATTTATTTCCTGTTGTAAGTTTTTTATTTTTGGGGGGAAAATGCAGATACTGCAAGGAAAAAATCTCGCCTAGATATGCAATTGTAGAATTTTTGACGGCACTTACCTATGTGATTTTGTTTCATAAATATAAGATATCTATTGATTTTTTTGCGGCCGCCTATCTCATGTCCATACTCATTATAGTATTTTTTATAGATCTTGAGCACATGATAATACCTGATGGACTTGTAATAGCCGGACTTATTGGAGGAGTGCTGCTTTTTGTATACAATATTTTTGGGTTTGTACAGATATATGGTGATCGTAATTGGTGGAATCCTCTCTTAGGAGGTTTAATTGGGTTTGGTCTTTTATTTTTAATTGCAACCCTTGCTAGTGTGGTATACAAAACAGATGAGGCTATGGGGGGCGGGGATATAAAAATTTTTGCACCTATAGGGCTCTTTCTAGGTTGGAGGATGACCGGAATTGCGTTATTAACTTCCTTTCTTTTCGGAGGAATTATCGGGATCATAATTATTTTTATAAAAGGAAAAGAAAGCAGGAGAACAGTTTTCCCCCTTGGGCCATTTATTGTTTTGGGAACGTTTTTTACATATTTATTTGGATGGAATGTTTTGAATTGGTATTTGGGCACATTAAACATATACTGATTTTTATATCAATGCATCAAAAAAATATAAATAATTATTTTGAAGTTTCAAGGCATGATGGTAGAGAGGAGATTAAAAGGTGCATATTAAAAACTATATGGAGGAAGTAGTTTTATCGTTTATGAAAGAGGTAATTGATGATATAGATGTTTGCACTTGTCCAAAATGTGCAATGGATATGGCAGCCATTGCCCTCAATAATTTGCCTCCTAAGTATATAGTAACTGAAAAAGGCGAACTCTACTCAAGAATAAATTCATTGAAACAACAATTCGAAGTAGACGTTATCTTGGAGTTAACTAAGGCGGCTGGAGTGGTTAGGGATAATCCCAGGCATGAATAAGCTAGGTGGTACCCTGGAAAGGGATAAAATTCATCTTAGTAATTACGGAGGATGGTAGACAATGAATATATGGCATGACATAAACCCCGAAAGGATCAATTCAGAGGATTTTATAGCAGTAATCGAAATATCCAAGGGGAGTAAAAAGAAATATGAACTTGACAAGGAAACCGGATTGATAATACTCGACAGAATATTACATACCTCTACTCAGTATCCAGCCAACTATGGTTTTATACCCAGAACATGCGGAAGTGATAACGATCCTTTAGATGTTTTAGTGCTTTGCTCAGAACCAATTGAGCCCCTTACACTCGTGAGGTGTTATCCTATTGGAGTTATGAATATGGTGGACAATGGAATAGGAGATGAAAAAGTAATTGCAGTTCCCTACAATGATCCAACATTTAACCCCTATACCCATATAGATGAGCTACCCATTCATATATTTAATGAAATGAAGCACTTCTTCAGCGTGTACAAGGAATTAGAAAACAAAATGACCGCAGTAAACGAATTTGGAGGGCCTAAAGAGGCTATAAGAATTATTGATGAATGTATAAAACGTTATTGTAAAATGTGTAACCGCCCCGAAGATTTCCGGTGATTAGGGGGTGTATACAATTTATTCGAGGTGATAAAAACTGATAAGATTTGGGCCTTCGGGCAATTCAAAAAGCTTTTATAAAAGTGGATATAAATCATCTTTACAAATGCCGGAATGGCTCTTTAAAATGGGTCTTTGTGCCTATGAATACCAGTGCAGCAGAGGGGTTAATATAGGAGAAAACAAAGCCATAGAAATTGGGCGGGAGGCAGCCAAATACGATATCTTTTTGAGTATACATGCTCCCTATTATATAAATATGGCCAGCCCTGAAAAGGAAAAAAGAGAAAATTCAAAAAAATATATTATGGATACCTTAAGAGTTGCCAAGTGGATGGATGCAAAAAGGATTGTTGTTCATACAGGTTCTTATAGCAAAGTTGATAAGGATTGGGCTTTAAAAATATCCATAGAGCTATTTGGCGAAATTCTAGAAGAGGCTAACAATGCTGGTTATAAAGATATATTAATTTGCCCAGAGGTTTTGGGTAAAAGAAACCAGCTTGGTTCTTTAGACGAAATAATAGAAATATGTAAAGCCCATAAAGGGCTTATGCCTACCGTGGATTTTGGACATATACATGCAAGAAATCAGGGTTCACTCAATTCAGCCGAGGATTTTGAAAGGGTAATTTTAAAACTTGAACACTCTTTGGGATATGAAAGAATCAAAAACCTTCATTGCCATTTCAGCCGCGTTGAGTTTACCAAGGGTGGGGAGAAAAAGCATTGGGGAATTGACGATGTGCAATTTGGCCCAGAATTTAAATACTTGGCTCAAGTCATCTGTAAAAAGAAAATGGAGCCGGTAATTATTTGCGAATCCAGGGATAATATGGCGGAGGATGCTCTAAAACTTAAAAAAATATATCAGGACATCAAAAGGGAGGATTGCAATGAAGAAAGTACTCTTGATTAACGGCCCTAATTTAAATCTTCTAGGTCAAAGAGAAAAAGAGATATATGGGAATGAAACCCTTGGGGATATCACCAAAAAAGTTGATAGGGAAGCCACTAGATTGGGTATTGAGATTGATTTTATGCAAACAAATCACGAAGGCAAAATAATTGATAAAATTCATGAATCAAGGGGAAAAGTTGATGTAATAATAATAAATCCAGCCGCCTTTACACATTATAGTATAGCCATAAGAGATGCTATAAAGGCCGTTGAAATTCCCACAATTGAGGTGCACCTGTCGAATATCCATGCCCGCGAAGAATTCAGAAGAGAATCTGTAATAGCCCCCGTATGTATTGGTCAGATTGCGGGGTTTGGGGGTATGGGCTATATACTTGCACTTCATTCGGCTATAGCATTGAGCTAGGGTCTAAAGGATAATTACAAAAAGAAGGGTAATGGTAACAAGATGGGAGATTCGATAAATAGAAGGATAAAAGCCTTCAGACAAGAACTTGATAGGCATAAAATAGATGCAGCATTGATTACGAAAAGGGAAAACTATATTTATCTTTCAGGGTTTAATGGAAGTTTTGCGTATCTTGTAATTACAGAAACAAAAGCTATCTTAGTGACGGATTTTAGATATGCCCAGCAGGCTAAAAGGCAGGCACCCCACTATAAAATAGTGGAGAATAAGGACAAGTTAAAAGATATCATAAATCCCCAAAATATCGGCACCCTAGGATTTGAAGGGGGACATTTAACCTACAAGCAATATACCGAGTTGGTGGAGAGATTTGGTGCTAAAAAAGTTGAACCTCTTACGGAAATAGTTGAAAAGCTTAGGATGTGCAAGGATTCTACGGAGATAGATTATATAAAAAAAGCGGTAAAAATAGCTGATGGGGCTTTTGACCATATATTGGGGAAAATAAGGCCTGGTATGAAGGAGAATGAAGTCGCAGCAGAGCTTGAATATTTTATAAAAAAGCAGGGGGCAAAGGGTGTATCCTTTGAGACTATATTGGCCTCAGGTTTTCGTTCCGCTCTTCCCCATGGTGTAGCCCAAGATAAGACTATTAAATGGGGGGATACTGTAACAATGGATTTTGGAGCAATATTTAAAGATTATTGTTCCGATATGACAAGAACTATTTTTATGGGGGAACCTCAAAAAGAACTTTTAAAGGTTTACGATATTGTACTGGAAGCACAGCAGTATGCGATACGAGCTGCCCAAAAAGGCAGGAGCGGTAAGGACATAGATTTCGTGGCAAGGCAGATTATCAAGGAGGCTGGATACGGGGAGTATTTTGGTCATGGTCTTGGCCACGGAGTAGGTTTAGAAATACACGAAGAACCAAGGCTGTCACAAAGGGGGAATGTTTTAATGGATGACGGGATGGTTGTAACCATAGAACCCGGAATTTATATTCCCGAACTTGGTGGTGTAAGGATTGAGGATATGATAGTAATTAATGAAAATGAACCACTTATTTTGACGACGTCTGGTAAGGAAATAACAATAGTTTAACTGGGGGAAGCAGTATTTTACAATATATCTAAGTTAAAGTTTAGCTTGAAATAGTTATGGTTTTATTTTAATATTAACTTGGTACATAAAACCTAAAAACACAGGTCAATGAAAGTACCCACAATTATGCTATAAAAGACGAATTTTGGAGGGAAGTTTTATGATTTCAGCAGGTGATTTTAGAAACGGTGCAACTTTTGAACTTGACGGGCAGATTTTTCAGGTAATTGAATTTCAGCATGTTAAGCCGGGTAAAGGTGCTGCCTTTGTAAGAACAAAAATAAAAAACATAGTAACAGGTGCCACTATTGAAAAAACATTTAATCCTACGGATAAAATGCCAAGAGCTCATATTGAAAGAAAGGATATGCAATATCTTTATAACGATGGCGATCTCTATTATTTTATGGATGTAGAAAATTACGAGCAGCTTCCCTTAGGGAAGGACAAGATTGGGGAGACTTTAAAATTTATCAAAGAAAACGAAGTCGTGAAAATTCTTTCCCACAAGGGTAATGTTTTTGGTATTGAACCCCCTAATTTTGTTGAGCTTGAGATTTCCGAAACAGAACCAGGGTTCAAAGGCGATACCGCTACTGGGGCAACTAAATTTGCAACTTTAGAGACAGGAGCCCAAATAAAAGTACCCTTATTTGTTAATACGGGTGATAAGGTTAGAATTGATACTAGAACTGGTGAGTATATGGAAAGGGTATAATGGTTATAATAAAAGAAACTTGAATAATATGGAGGTATTCTAATGAGGTTGATAAAAGAAAGAGTGGCTTATCTAAAGGGACTTGCGGAGGGAATGCAACTAAACGATTCAACCAATGAAGGTAAAATGCTAAAAGCAATTATAGAGGTTTTGGATGATGTTGCCATGTCTGTTGACGAGCTTACAGAAGTGCAGCATCAATTGGAAGAACAGGTAGATGATATTGATGAGGATCTGGCTGAACTTGAAGGGATCCTGTTTGATGATGACGATGAGTATGACGACGAAACGATTGCCGAATTGGAATGCCCTCACTGTCACGATGTTTTTGAATTGAAAGAGGATATGGTAGATGGCCATAAGGATTCAATAAAATGTCCCCATTGCGGAGAAGAAATATCTTTTAGATGGGAATGTGACTGTGAAGACTGCCCACCCCAGGAAGAAAACTAATTACCACATACACTCAATAATACACTTGCGTATACAGCCGAATCGTTAATATATCCGGATGCGGAGTCTAAACAAGCAGTTTTTCATAGGTATTACCCCCTTTATCTAACAGTGGATAAGGGGGGTAATACTTTTTATATTCGAGATTATTTCCAGAACCCAAAGTCTAAATATCACCCCAAGAGCACAAAAACAAGGGTTTTATAAATTAGTATTTAAATTTGTCATAATAATGGTCCAATCTAAATATTAATAAAAGTAGATAATATATAGAGGGGTGAATTCTATGGAAACAAAAGACAAGCTAATTTTTCAGGTTAATCATGCATCAAAATTTAAACAGGATATTTTGGGGGTTATATGCCACGAAGTAAGGAAAGTATTGGAGAAAATGAAGTTATCGGAGCTTATGACAGTGGAGGAGCTAAGGCTCAGGGCAAATAAACCCCTTATGGTTCAAAATTCACGGGGAAATTTTTTTCTAAATTGCGAAGGAAGGCTTGTGCACGAAAGGGTTAACTTATTTTATGTCTATCCGGTCTTGGTGACTAAGACGCTGGAATTAATAAGTGAAAATTCGATTTATGCTTTTCAGGATGAAATTAAAAATGGTTACCTTACTATTAAAGGCGGGCATAGGGTGGGGATTGTTGGAAGAGTAATCCTGGATGGCTATGGTATAAAAAACATAAAGGAGGTATCAGGGCTTAATATCCGGTTTGCAAGAGAAGTGAATGGGTGCTCATCTAAAATCATAGACTATGTTCTTGATGGGGAGGGTGGTATATTCAATACTTTGATCCTATCCCCGCCTCAATGCGGAAAAACCACGATGTTGAGGGATTTAACTCGGGTCATAAGCGATGGAATAAAAGCCATAGGGTTTAACGGTCTTAAGATAGGGGTGGTGGATGAACGTTCGGAAATAGCGGCCTGCTACAAAGGAATACCGCAAAACGGGGTTGGAGTAAGGACTGATGTTCTTGATGGGTGCCCGAAGCAGTTGGGGATGCTAATGATGCTGCGTTCTATGTCCCCCGATATAATTGTAACCGATGAAATAGGCTGCGACGGCGATACAGAGGCCGTAATGCAGGTGATAAACGCTGGTGTTAAGATCATAACCACGGCGCATGGATATAATATATCGCAGCTAAAGACAAGAAAAGAAGTTTTAATGCTCATAGATAAAAAGGTTTTTGACAGATACATAGTTTTAAGTGCACGAAAAGGTCCTGGTACTGTCGAGGAAATAATTGATGGACGGACACTTAATGTTCTATACAAGGGAGATTGAATATGACACTAAAAATAATTGGTAGCATCATTGTCTTGCTGTCTAGCAGCTTACTTGGATACATATATTCTAAAAGATCATCTGATAGACCAAAGGATTTAAGAGCCATCCAAGGACTTTTACAAATGCTAGAAAACGAGATGAGCTTTTTGTCCAATGTGCTGACGGAGGCTTTTACAAAGATATATCAATATAATGATGAAGATGTCACAATTTTTTTTGAGGATACAGTCAAAATTATAAATAGTGACATTGGTGTAAATGCTTGCGAAGCCTGGGAGAAGGCAGTAAAAGGAAATTTGGGGAGGACATCTCTAAATAATGAAGATGAAAAAATACTCCTTTCCTTTGGGAAGATGCTGGGGAAATCTGATATTGAAGGTCAAATCAAAAACATAAGATTAACTCTTAATCAATTAGGTATGCAGGAACGAAAAGCCGAGGAATTAAGGAAAAAAAATGAATCCATGTATAAAAGCCTTGGCATACTTGGGGGTCTGGCAATAATTATTTTACTGTTCTGAATCTACAGCATGGAACAATATACTTATACTATTGGACTTGCTTTATGGGGGACAGAGTATGTAAAATTTTGCATAAATGCTATAGGGGAAAACAAATATAAGATTGCGGGGAGAAAATAAAAAGTATGAATATAGATTTAATTTTCAGAATAGCTGCAATAGGGATTTTGGTATCTGTTTTAAATGCTTTGCTTAATAAATCAGGCAGGGAAGAGCAGGCCATGATGACTACCCTTGCAGGTCTTGTTGTAGTCCTTATGATGGTAGTTAAGGAAATTGCAAACCTTTTTGATACGGTTAAAGCCCTATTTCAGTTATAAAAACTTTAGATAAGGGTGATATAGGTGGAAATATTCCAGATAGTGGGGCTTGGTATTGTAGCGACAATAATTGCCACTGTTTTAAAAATGCATAGACCTGAAGTTGCTATACAGATAAGTTTACTTACCGGTGTAATTATACTGATGGTCATATTGAGCAAAGTCGCTATTGTTTTGGATCTTATGAATAGCTATTTTCAAAAGCTTAGCATAGATCCGCTGTATTTTGGTACTTTGCTAAAAATAATAGGCATTGCTTACATAGCTGAATTTGGTTCGGAAATTTGCAAAGATGCGGGAGAGGGTGCAATTGCCTCTAAGGTTGAGCTTGCGGGTAAGGTAACCATTGTGTTAATTGCAATACCAATAATAACATCGCTTTTAGATCTAATAGTCAGCATCATGCCTTAATTATAAAAGTATACAGATGGGGAAAAATATATGAAAAACAAAAGATATCATAAAAAAAATAATGTTAGGACGATTTTAATTTTTATACAAGCCCTCTTGTTTTTTGTAATGTGTCCGTTTGTAGTTTATGGGGATGAAGAAAATATTGAGAATGAAATAATAGATTTACAAACGGAATCGGGCGAGATTAAAAGCATTGGTGAAGGGCTTGAAAGGTATAAGCATAGCGATATTGATGAGATTCTGACAGGGTATAATCCCAAAAACATGGTAAATGATCTGGCAAAGGGAAAACTTGAATTTGATATGCTAGGGGTGTTTAATCGACTGCTTGCATACCTGTTTAAAGAGTTTTATTTAAATATAAACATTCTTATAAAACTCGTAGTTTTGATATCCCTATGCGCCATTTTGAATAATTTGCAATCATCATTTTTAAACAAGGGCACCGGGGAATTGGCATTTTATGTGTGTTACATGGTGCTGGTATCCATACTTATAGCCAGTTTTGGTTTGGTGGTAGAGTCGGGCATAAGTACAATTGATAAAATGGTGGATTTTATGTATGCATCGGTACCCGTTTTAATCACACTTCTTGTATCCTCGGGGAATGTTGTATCTGGTGGAGCTTTGCAGCCGCTTCTTATAATGGCGGTGCAAATAAGCGCAACAATTATGAAAACTATGCTCATACCCCTTATAGTTTTGTCTACAGTTGTATCTATAGTGGACAATATATCGGATAAAATACAAATAAAACGGTTTGCTGAGTTTTTAAAAAATATTGCCCAATGGTCTTTGGGGGCAATACTTACGGTATTTGTTGCGGTAGTATCGCTACAGGGCTCTTTAGGAGCGGTTGTTGACGGCGTAACCAGCAAAACCACAAAGTTTGCTATTAATACTTTTGTGCCCGTGGTGGGCAAGTATTTGGCAGATGCTGCCGATGTCGTTATAGGTTGTACGCTCCTTATAAAAAATGCTGTAGGAATTGCGATAATGATAGGAATTATCGGAGTATGTCTTATTCCCATAGTACAGATGCTTTCCATTGTTTTTATTTATAAAATAACCTGTGTGTTGGTGGAACCCCTTGCAGATAAGCGTTTGGTAAAATGTATAAGCGAGGTTGCAAGCTCAATGATGTATATATTGGGGGTGGTGACATCCGTGGCATTTATGTTTTTAATAACCATAACGGCATTGGTATTGGCAAGCAATATTAGCACTATGATCCGGTAAAACAAGAATAATTTATGTTTTGTTTGTACACTATTTTGTATAGTGTTGAGCTGAAAGGGTGAGGGGATGCTAGAATTTTTAAAGGATTGGGTTGTAAATATAGTAACCGTTGCAATATTTATTGTGATTTTTGAAATGATTATACCATCGGGTAAAATGAAAAAAATTGTGAACCTGATCACTGGTTTTATATTGATGATTACACTTATAACCCCCGTACTCAAAGTCGTTGGTAAAGAGGTTGTGTTAAAGGAATTTCAGATGGCCAACAGCAATTATATAGATAAAAAAGAGATAACAGCAAATAGTAAAACTATGGAAGAGGATCAGATAAAACAAACAATAAATGTCTATAGAAGCAAATTAATTGATCAATTAATTCTAATGGCAAAGAGCATTGACGGGGTAGGCGATGCAAAAGCCGATATTATGATAAATGAGGATTATACATCCGAAAAATTTGGTGAGATTAAAAGGGTGTATCTGTATATAAACACAGAAGAGGAGGAAAGGGAGCCGGTAATAAGCATTGAAAAAATACAAATCGGGGAGACTGATCCCAAGGCCGATAACCAATCTAAGACAAAAAAAGAGCCATTAAATAAAAAAGATAGGGAGGCATTGGAGGAGAAAATCGAAAGACTTTTTGGTGTGCAAAAGGGGGATATAATTATTTCACTTGAGGATTAGGGGGGATAAGGTGGATAAAATAAAAAAAACATTAGAACGCATAAGACGAATGTTTGCAAAGGAAAACAACAATAAATGGGGCGAAAATCTGATCATAATAATTATTGTTGGCATGATAATTATTATAGCGGGGGGAACATTATTTGGCAATGGAAACAAAAGTACAAACAAAAGAAATAGAGAGGAGAATGAAGACAAAAAAGAGGAAACCACAATGGAGAATGTTTTAGCCGAAGGCTCTAGTATAGAGAAAAAGGTTGGAGATATTTTAGAAAAGATAAGTGGGGCTGGTAAGGTTAATGTAATGATTACTTATGAATCCGGAAAGCAGGTTGTACCCTTTACAGACAAAAAAAGAAATGATGGCAATACCGATGAAAAAGACAGTGCAGGCGGTACACGCAAATCATCCCAAAGCAGTTATGAAAGCAATGTTGTATATGAAGATATGGGTGGGGGGATAAAAAGACCCATTATAGAAAAGGAAATTACGCCAAAAGTGCAAGGGGTTTTGGTGGTAGCGGAGGGTGCCAATGAGCCTGTCGTAAAAGAAAATATTATAAATGCAGTAAAGGTATTATTCAACATACCAAACCATAGAATACAAGTAGTGCAAGGGGGATAAATATCCGGGATATAACAAGGGATTTGTTTATAAAATAGATATAAAATGCTTGGGAATATAATATATATTATAAAAAACAATTTACACTAGCTTTAGATATTACAAAGGGGGATTATTAAATGATGGTTTTTAAAAGGAAACAAATTGTTGTATTATCGCTGGTTTTAATGTTTGTAGTTGCCGGATATTTGCAGCATAGCTATAATAAAAACGGTGTATCACAAAGGGATCCCGATTATATGCCTATAGCTGATCTAGATGATGAGAGCACTAGTTTGGGTGAAGCTTTGTATGTGGGCGATCCATTAATTCCAGAAGATGATGCAGAAAACAACTTAGAATCAAATAAAGTTTTGCAGGCATCCAAAGAGGCCAGTGATTTTTTTGCACAGGCGAAAATGGATAAGGATATGTCCCGGGCACGTGATAAAGAGACCCTAGGGGAAATTAGCAATGATATGAATGTATCGGAAGAGCAAAGGAATATGGCCTACGAAAAAATGATGAGCCTGATTGATAATTCAGATAAGGAGATGAGGATTGAGACATTAATAAAAAACAGGGGCTTTAGCGATGTTGTAGTTCTTTTTGGGGAAGACGGAAATGTTGATATTGTAGTTAAGGCACCTAGCATTTCTTCGGTGGATGTGGCCCAAATATCTGAAATAGTTTCAAGGCAGGCCGGGGTTGATATATCTGATATACATGTAACTCATAAATTTTAATTCTTAGTACTGGCCTTGCGACGTCAAACTATGCTACAATTACCTAAATGGGCTACGGCTTCGTATGATTTTGTCTTTCGGTGTTGATAATAAAAAACCATAATGTTATAATTATTTGTATTGGCAAATCTTAACGTCTAAATTCCGGCAAGGGAGGGATTTACAAGATGAACGAAATAGATCGGAATAGCTCAAATGAGATTGGAACAGTAAAGATATCAGAAGAGGTAGTTGCTATCATCGCAGGTATTGCCGCAATGGATGTTCCCGGGGTTGCTGGTATGAGCGGCGGAATAGCCGGTGGGATAGCCGAAATGCTTGGTAGAAAAAACTTATCAAAAGGTGTCAAGGTCGAAGTTGGCGATAAGGAAGCTGCTATAGATCTATATATTATTGTTGAATATGGGTGCAGAATACCCGATGTATCCTGGAATATACAAGAAAGAGTTAAAAAAGCTGTGGGAACCATGACGGGTCTTAATGCAATTGAGGTTAATATTCATATACAGGGTGTAAATATTGATAAGGATTATAAAAAGGAATCCGGCGAAGATGTGTTTAGGGTAAGGTAATAGGCCTAGTATATTATTCGATATTATTGGGAAAACAAATTAATAACCCAGTAGGGTTTATTTTTTTTGGAAAATGAAATATAATGTTTATATATAAATTATAGCAATGGGAATAAAGAAAATATCCTCACCAATGAAGCTGAAAAGGCTAAGGTATGGGTATTTTATAGAAAGAACAAATGATAAAAAGAGGTGATGGCTATCATATGAATATCATTTTTAGGATTTTGCTGGCATTTTATGCGTTTTGCCTAACGGTTATTTCCCTTATGGCAGTGGTACTTACCCTTAGGCCTGAAATGATTGAAAAGGTGTCGGAGGCCTTTGTAGGTGCTATTATGAAAGGAAGGGGAACCACTTTACTAATGCTCTTTGTAGAATTTACTTTCTTAGGGCTTAGTCTTATGTTTTTGTTGTCTGGTGTTAGGAGTAGAAGGGATAAAAAATCCATTAGTAAGTACAATAGTATTGGGGAGGTAAAAATATCTTTAAATGCTATCGAAAGTATAGCACTTGCTGCCACAAAAAAGGTTGGTGGGATCAGGGATAATAAGGCCTACGTTACCAAACAAGGGGAGAATGTATCGGTATATATAAGGACTATTGTAATGCCAGATATAAATATTCCAGAGCTTATTGAAGACATCCAAAAGAGGGTCAAAAAGTCCATCGAAGGAGCAACAAATATTGCTGTAAACGAGGTAAGAGCCTCAGTGGAAAACATATACACTGGGTATAGATCCAGGGTAGAGTGATGGAGGTTTATAAAATGGATATAAAACAGGTAGTTGATTTTTACCGGGCGCATTGTGGGGAAATAAATGGAGCATTTATAGGCTTTATTATAGCGATCAGCATACTAATTATAGGCTTTATGCAAACGATATTTATTTCGGCATGTATTCTTTTTGGTTATTATATCGGAAAAAAGTTGTCGAAGGATAAAAATTATCTCAGAAATTTACTCGATAAATTTTTGCCGCCTGGCACATACAGATAATGCTTATACAAGGGTTGTGTTGTATCCAATAAGCATAAAAGGAGATTTTTAGGGAGGATAGAGCCAAATGGGAAGAAGGGCATCTAGAGAAATAGCTATGAAACTTTTATATCAGATCGAAATTAGAAAAGATTCAAAGGCTGAGCAAGTGTGGGATGAAATAGAAGAATACAAGCTAAATACAAAGGATGTAAACTATGTAAAAGATATAGTTGAAGGGGTTTGCGACAATAAAGAAAGCATAGATAATGCTATAAGAGAACATGCAAAGGGATGGAAGCTCCAAAGGATCTCAAAGGTAGATCTAGCGATTTTAAGGCTTAGCATATACGAAATATACCATAGGGAAGATATACCCATCAATGTTTCTATAAATGAGGCAATAGAGCTGGCAAAGAGCTACAGTGGGGAAGAAAGTAGCCCCTTCATAAACGGAGTTTTGGGTGGAATTGCAAAAAAGAAATCCCTGCCAACAGGTGAAGGCAACACCTGAACCCCTTGAAGTATAACTAAGTTTTTTATAATCAGGTTAAAATATTAAAATGTGTCCGTAGGGGGTTCAATGAAGGGGAATTATAATAATATACTGACTGTTTCAGTGGTTAATAGGTACATAAAAGAAAATATGTCAAAGGATTTAATACTGTCTAATCTTTGGCTCAGGGGGGAAATTTCAAATTTTAAGAATCATTCCTCGGGGCATATGTATTTCACATTAAAGGATGAGTACAGCCTAATAAGATGTGTAATGTTTAAAACATACAACTCCCGCCTTGGGTTTATACCGGAAAGCGGTATGCAGGTAATAGTAAGGGGATATATTTCTGTATTCGAGAGGGATGGACAGTACCAGCTTTATGCAGAAGAAATGCAGTGCGACGGTATTGGTAACCTCCACATTGCGTTCGAACAATTAAAGAAAAAACTTTTAAACGAGGGATTATTCAATAGTGATTATAAGAAAAAGCTCCCTTATATCCCAAATTCAATAGGAGTAATTACATCCCCCACAGGTTCGGTTATAAAGGATATAATAAATGTTTTGGACCGGCGATTTTACAACTCAACCATAAAACTCTTTCCTGTTAGGGTTCAAGGGGAGAGGGCTTCGGAGGAAATAAGCAATGCAATTAAAAAACTAAACGAACTGGGAAATGTTGATGTAATAATTCTGGCAAGGGGAGGCGGTTCTTTAGAAGAACTTTGGCCTTTCAACGAGGAAACGGTGGCAAGGAGTATTTTTAAATCCGATATTCCAATTGTATCGGCGATTGGGCACGAAACCGATTATACAATATCGGACTTTGTTTCGGATCTTCGGGCACCTACACCATCGGCTGCTGCCGAACTGGTAATGCCCGAAAAGACGCTATTGTCAAACAAAATAGGAGATCTCAAATCCAGACTCTCATATTCATTAATAAGGAATATAGATCAAAAAAGAGAAAAACTTCACAAAATCAGGGACTCCATAGCTTTTGGACAACCCTACGACAGAATATACCAAGAAAGAATGAGGCTTGACATATTAAGCAAAGAACTAAAAAATCATATGTATTTGAGGCATGAAGAGGTAAAAAATAGGCTGCATCTTTTAATAGGAAAGCTTGATGCACTTAGCCCTCTTAGTACATTGTCGAGGGGTTATAGTATTGTAAGAACCGAACAAAAAGGTGATATAATAAAATCCATCGGCGACGTGGATATCGGGGATGAAATTGAAATAGATCTCAAGGATGGGGTTCTTTCTTGTATAGTTGAAAAGAAGTCAAAAAAATAAAATTGATTTT
>JAAZML010000003.1 GCA_012798835.1 Clostridium sp. | reverse complement strand
GTTACTATTATTTTATTAGACAATTGCAATTAAATCAAGGATAAAACGGAATGTATTGGAGTTTACATTTATGCTACACCCATTCAACTAGGTAAAAGGGATTTTCTAATACTATTAGAGCTGCAAATATGATAAAATGTACTCATATGATAAAATATTAAAACAAAATTACTGATTTTTATAGAAAGGGGAATGAAGGGATTGGCAAGACCTACAAAGTGGAGAAGAGTGGAATTTGTACCGAGTATTCAGTATTTCACACCCTCGGACACTAGCTGTGCAAAATTAGGGGAAAATGTTCTGCGTATAGAGGAACTAGAGGCCATAAGACTCAAGGATCTAGAGGGTCTTGAGCAAATAGAATGCGCAGAAAGAATGGAGATATCCAGGCAAACTTTCCAACGTATACTTGGAATAGCGAGACAAAAAATTGCGGATAGCCTCATAGGCGGGAAAGCCATAAAAATAGAGGGCGGAACTTATACGCGAAATATTTGTTCCGTGAAATGTCTTGACTGCAAAAAGCAGTGGAATGAGAGTTATGAGAATTTTAAAAAAATATTAAATGGCCAGTTTAATTGCCCCCAGTGCGGGTCTCAAAAAATAACATGTTTCCGAGATGAGGAGAAAAGATTTTGCAGACGAAATTGCTGGAGGGGAGGGCGCAAGCAAGAATCTGACTCCTAACTTGTTGATAATTTATTAAGATAAAAATATAATATAAAGCATAGGAAAATGAAAACTATATTATGGGAGGATAAAATGGAAAAACTGAACTTGGTTATTGCGGATACAAATACAGGGTATGTCGAGAGCACAGTGAATTATTTTATGACCAACTACTTTCGGAGATTTCAAATAAGCTCCTTTACAGAATGGGATTTTCTATACGATTTTCTCTCGGGACCCAGGAATGTAGATATTTTACTTATAAGCCCCCAAATGTATAAGGAAGCCTTGCCCAAGGATAATATAGGGGAAGTTATTATTTTAACTTCAGGACAATTGCCAAATGAACTAGACGGGTTAAGAAGCATTGATAGAAATCTTGTTGACTGCGATTTTGTAACAGATATCCTTGAAAGGTATTCAAGGGAAAGCCCTGATATTGACACTGGTATCCATGCAGTTAAAAAAAGCAAAACTAAGGTGATTGCGGTATATTCACCTTTAGGTGGAGTGGGGAAAACTACAATATCAGTGAGTACGTCAATACGATGCGGGGAAAATGGGCTTAAGGCATTTTATCTTAATCTAGAACCTTTCCAATCCACATCACTTTTTTTCAATTGTAAAAGTGGGGAGAATTTTTCAAAAATATTGCAAAACATTAAGGAAAATGGGGGCAATTTTCACCTAAAAGTCAATGAAATGAAATGCACAGATCCAGAATACAATGTAGATTATTTTCCCCCATCCCAAGATATACTTAATATTGCAGATTTTGATCCCCAAAATTTTAAAGATTTAATCAATGAATTCAGGGATATGAACGAGTATGATATTATTGTTGTAGATATGTCAAATACTGTGGATGAAAGAAATCTTGCAGTACTTGAACAATGCGATAAAATAGTAGTGGTTTTGGCCCAGGATGCAATATCCAATATAAAAGCGGGAGAACTATCAAGGCAGTTAGACACTCTTAAGGAAGAGAGTAAACTAGATTTTGCAGGAAAACTGGTATTAGTTCTAAACAGGTACAACTTTCATATGGCTCTTGAGGTAGAAACCGTGGCTATAAATGGGGAATACATTTCAGTATATATACCTGAGGTACCTGGAATGGCCTCAATCAAGGGAACGGCTCAGTTAGTTGATTTACGCGGGGAATTTGGGGATGGTATACAAGAGCTTGTAGATAGTCTCATTTAAAGGGGTAGGGGTATTTAATGAATAAAAAACATGCCATAGGACAAAGCTAAATACTAGATCCAGGTTTTAATGCTGAGATTAGCAATAGTTAAGTAATAGGATATAGTTTTAGGAGAAGACTGAAATGGCGGCGGGATTCGAGAAAATTTATAGTAAGGCGCTTGGATATTTCATTTTTGCAATAAACCCTTTTAAAAGAGTCGTATCTAAAGCAAAAGGTACTATTCACAAATTTATAAATTTTCAGGCACTTGAGATATTAAAAAATGATGGTTATGTTGATGCCTACTGTTTTTTCAGTGATTATATAGAAGAAATCAACAAAGGAGTTGTCTGGGCAGATCTTGATATAAAGAGCGTTAACCATTTTTATAATCCCGATAAGAAAAGGGGTCTGTACGGAAACAGCAATGCACTTACATTGGCAACGGATTATTACGATAAGGCAAAGGAACACTGGCACAGAGATATGCTGGATGTGTCCATGTTTTATTTGGGGGCTGTGGTTCATCTAATACAGGATATGACTGTCCCGCATCATGCCAATATAAGGCTTTTGGATAGCCATAGGCAGTACGAAAAGTACATACGCAGAATGTATCTGGATATGCCCAAATTTTTGGCCAATGAAGGCGGATATTATTTTTCCGAGATAGAAGAATTCATCACATGCAATGCTCGTAATGCAATTAAAATATATTTAAAGTTTAAAAATGTAAAAAAACGTTCGGGGAAGTATTACTCTCTTGCAAAGTATACATTGCCTCTGGCACAAAAAACAACCGCTGGGTGTTTTCTTCAATTCTATAAGGATGTCTCAAAAAGGCTTCCAAGGATATAAAACCCGAAAACATATTTAAAATTTCTATTATGAAAGCCAGAGCAAACAAAATTAAGTTGCTTGCTCTGGTATGGGCATAAATATTAAAATTTACGAAATTGATGGTGCGGCTGTTTTCATAAGCTGCATTATTTCGTTGTTGACTTCATCCATGGGCTTGTTGTTAGTGATGTCATTCACAAGCTGGCCTATTCTGTCTATAACATCCTGGGACTCACTTGCGATTACATTGTTTATAGAGGGGTCAATTTGTTTGACTTTCTCCATAACCATGTTCTTTCTGGCATTAGGATCTCCCTGCGTATTAGAAGGGCTATAGCCTACTAGGCATGTGTTGCCTGCTATTAGTACATTTGCCTGTTCAATATCCGGCATGGTTTCAAGCTCGTTGCTTATGTTGTCGGATTTTTGCTTCATTTCATCAAACCCCTGCCCATTTGATGGGGATGCAGGGGAACTGTTTTCCGGTGAGGGGCTATTTTGTCCGACAATATTATCACTGTCTATGTTATTATCATCTGTTGAACCTAGATCCATATTTAAAAATCTGTTGGGATTTCCATCTGGCGTATCGTTTTGTTGGACATTTTCGTTTGATATTCCACCCGGCTGATTTCTTCTTGTACTGCCTGCACCTCCATTACAACCAACAAAAGCTAATGGTGTGATAGCAAGGCATAAAGTCAATGATGCTGCTTTTAAAAAACTGTTACTCATCAAAAACACCTCCGCAATTATTTTTAGCAGCATTGGTTTTTTTATTAGAGTAAATTTTTAAAACAGTAGTCGAAGGTTTCCAATAAGACAAAATAGAGACTAAAACTACAAAATGATCACATATTTGGAATGTAGGTGTAAAGAACCAGCTTTAAAACTGGTCCTTTGTAATTTTTCGACATTCCAAATAAAACCTTTTTTCCTCAGCCTCACCCATTGAGAAGGTTTTTCTTGGAAGGACACCATCTAATATTATTGTTTTGAATAGATCATGTTTTTTCATTGCAGGAAGGTAAAAACCTATATTACCCCCTTTTGAACCGAGCTTTGTCACAACATCTTCGCCATGAATATAGTCTATTTTTGCATTTTGATGTTTTTTAGTGAAATCATCAAGAAAAGACTGAAGAGTGGCTACTTCAAGATTATATTTTGGTTTTTTTATAGTGATTATACCAAATGTATTATTTTCCACAAAACCGATATGGTGATAGTCCTTGTCTTTGGTACTCCCACAAAGTTTATCTTTCATATCATCTACCGAATTAAATTTTACAAGCGTTGCATCGAGTTCTTCGAAGTATTGCATCATACTTTTTAATACCGTGTCGGGGTCGATGGCAAACAAAACCCTGTGTATAGGCTCAAAAATGATACCCTCATCGTGTACGTTGACAACTTCTACAAGTGCAAACCTGGCTGGATGATTTTTCGTTTCATCGGAAGACAGATCTTTTTTTACATTTTCCCAGTGGCATTTCGCAGATGCAAGGGAATGATTGCCATCACCAACGGCAAAAAGAAGCACATTTTTTTCTGCATCGGTTCCATATTTATCTGCGAAGGTTTGCGGGTTGGCAAGTTTCCCTAAAGCTTTCGATATATTGTCGAGGATATCGGGGGCGTTAATTTTATATCCCTTTATGTGACCGCCGCTTTGCATGAGTTCAAAGTCATAAACTTTTTCGAAAGAATCAAGTATTTTTGTTAAAGGCTCAATTACGGTTTTTCCAGGATCATCGATCAAAAGCATTGCGTGAGGAAGCTCGAGGGTGGCGTTTTCGCGTATTTTTATCCTTGGGGGGAGCCTATCAATTACTGTGCTTTCGGTTGCTCTAATAAGAGGCTTAGAGCCTTTGGCATAATCATATTCTTCAAGGTCTATGGCTAAGACCAGACCCTTTCTAGATTTTGTTCGTGTAGTTTCCCTATCTACAAGGATTATACAGGGATTGCAGGCAACAAGAATACCCGTATTTATGTAATTTTTCATACATTTACTAATATCTTCAATTCTCTTTTGGCTATCATCAGTCTCGAGATAAACCTCTGGAAATATAAGGTGCAAAGTAGAGGGATTGTCGCCTACAATTTTATTCACCTTGAACCAGTACTCAGGTTCCGATGTGTATTGATCGCAAGCAACCACAGACCATATCTTCATATCAATATCCGTTTTTGGCATTAACATTGAACAAAGACGAACTCCTAAGTTTTTATCATGCAAAACTATTTCTTCCATTATATAGACACCTCACAAAATTCTTTTTATACATAATTAAACAATACATAAATGCAAAAGCATTTTAGTAATTTGCTTTTTTGATTTATCAATATGTACAAGTATTCAAGAAGTAATTCTACATTAGTTTGTAATTTAAGTCAAACCGGAAACTGTGTATTTTTTATCTCGGGATTGAAAATAATAAATAATGAAAAAATTCCAACAAGCTGGACACCTTAGGATCTGGTTAAATGGAGAGATGCCTTTTGGAAAAGTATAGTGAGGTGATTGGATTACCAGTAATATGCGGTTATGATGGCAGAAAGCTTGGAACAGTAAAGGATGTTGTATTCTGCATTGGGGAAAAAAAAGTACTTGCGTTTTTATTGGAAACAAGGGGATATAAAATAGGGAAAAAAGTAATTTTTGTGGGGGATGTTCTAAGCTTGGGCAGGGATGCATTGATTATTGGTAATGCAAAAGATATGCAAAACATAAGGAAAGTAAAAGATAGACCTGAATTTAAAAACAAGATAGACATCTTGGGAGTTAGAGTATATACAAGATCGGGAGATGAAATTGGTACTGTGAAAGATATCCTGATTGATTTTAATCTTGGTAGAATGGATGGGGTAGAAATTTCCGATGGCCTGGTGAAGGATATTTATGAAGGAAGAAATATACTACCTCTCATTGGTAAGACCGAATTTGGCGAAGAAAGTATCTTGGTTGACAATGAATCAGTGGAGGAAATGGTAGGAACAGGCGGAGGAATTAGGAATATACTGGTGGGAAGAAAAAAATGTTGAAAGAGGAGTGGTTTTAATGCGGAGTAGTTTTGGCAAAGGTCTTGTCATAGGAAGTATTATAGGTGCATCGGTTGGGGTGGCTATGAATGCCAGCACGACCATGAATAGCAAATCCAAAAAAAGAATAAAAAACAGGGGATTGGACATAATGAGAAAGTCAGGCACTTTAATAGGCGATGTAGTAGAATTATTTCGATAGATACTTTCAAATCCTTGTAAAGACTGGTTCAATCCAGTCTTTATTACATACTCTAAGAAAGATTTTGTTATCCAAGATAAGAACAAAGCATATAGGGGGCTTAGGAAATGAGCGTTGCCAAAAAAATAGTCGCCTACACAATCATATCTTTAATGGGAATCATAATTATTTTATTTATAATACACCATAGAGCTAAATTCGCGGGGATACTCATTCCCATTATGATGTCGGGGATAATTGCATATATTATCCGGCCAATAGTCCTAGGACTTGAAAAAAGGAACATACCCCGTGCAAAAGGGGTAATGCTGGTTTACCTAATAGGAATTATCACATCCCTAGTGTTTGCAATATTTATTGTGCCGATTCTAATAGAAAATACCCGGGAGCTTGCCAATACATTTCCGCAGATATCAACAGAATATAAAAACAAATTAAATGATATGGCGATTCTGATAGATACAAGCGGCTACCCTGCGGATGTGAAAAATATGATTCTGAAGGAGGTAAATAATGTGACTGGTATTATAGAAAACCGTTTAGCTAACACATTAAGAAATATATCCGTAAATTCAATTAAGATGGTAGCCCGTATTGGGGATTTTATAATAGCTATGATAATTGCATACCACCTCACAAAGGATTCTAGGTTTTTCAAAAATTATTTTATTTCGTTAATTCCCCGGGGGTGGAGGGGGGGAATTATTGCAGGTTTCAGGGAAATAGATGATATTATGTTGAATTTTATTCAGGGCCAAATTTTAGCATCCGTAATTATTGGATTTATGGAAATGATAATCTTCCTAGTAATTGGTATTAGGTATGCGCCAATTCTAGGCATAATAGGAGGGATATCAAACATAATACCTTACTTTGGGCCGTTTATTGGAGCGATACCTGCAGTGGCTATTACACTTATTGATTCGCCTGCAAAAACTCTTTGGGTTATAGTTTCTTTTATCGTTGTTCAGCAGATAGATAATGCCTTTATTTCCCCTAAAATAATAGAAGGTAAGCTGGGCATACATCCCGTTATGACTATTCTTATGGTAATGATATGGGGAAAATTTTTTGGCATAATCGGGATGCTAGTAGCCATTCCGATTACCGCCGTTATGAGGGTTATATTTAAAAGATTAATAAACGCAATTGTGTAGATTCTTGACACCTGTTTAAACCTTATATATAATTTTACTGATAGTATAGTCTGTTTTAAAAGGTGGCTTTTAAGTAGACACTAAAGTTTCCTTGCATTAGAGATATTAAGGTGCTTCTTGTTTACTTACAATGCTTCATGTGAAGTGATGTGATGATAAAAACAAATATACTTAAAAAACAGCTTACATATGGCTATTTTTTAAAATTGCTAGCTATGATTTGATAAAAAGCAAGTCAGAGAGGAAGGGCGAAATGCAAAAATTAGGATTAAACGAATTAAGGGAAAGCTTTCTAAGCTTTTTTGAAGATAAAGGACATTTGAGGTTGCCAAGTTTTTCACTAGTTCCGAAAAATGATCCCAGTCTGCTTCTAATAAATTCAGGGATGGCGCCTTTAAAGCCATATTTTGTTGGAAAAGAATCACCGCCTCGTAAAAGGATAACGACATGCCAAAAATGCATTAGAACCCCTGACATTGAAAATGTTGGAAGGACCGCCAGACATGGTACTTTTTTTGAGATGTTGGGTAATTTCTCATTTGGGGAATATTTCAAAAAGGAAGCTATTTTGTGGGCGTGGGAATTTTTGACGGTCAAACTGGGAATACAAAAAGATGATATTTGGGTATCCGTGTATACTGAAGATCAGGAGGCCTTTAAAATATGGGAAGATGATATAGGTCTAGATCCAAAAAGGATTGTAAAGATGGGGAAGGAAGATAATTTCTGGGAGCATGGAACGGGACCCTGCGGCCCGTGTTCAGAAATTTATTTTGATAGGGGAGTTGATAGGGGCTGCGGAAATTCCGAGTGTGCTATAGGATGCAACTGCGACAGATTTATCGAGGTGTGGAACCTTGTGTTCACGCAATTTAATAAAGATGAACAGGGAAATTATACCCAGCTTCCCAACCCCAATATTGATACAGGAATGGGGCTTGAAAGGCTTGCTTGCATTATGCAAGATGTAGATAATCTTTTCGAAGTTGATACTGTAAGAAGAATACTTGATAATATATGCTCTTTGACAGGAGTCAAGTATGGGGAAGATAAAAGAACGGATATATCGGTAAGAGTAATAACAGATCATATAAGAAGTACAACTATGATGATTTCTGATGGGGTTATACCCTCTAATGAGGGCAGGGGTTATGTCCTAAGAAGACTTCTAAGGGGAGCAGCAAGACATGGGAAGCTCCTTGGGCTGGACAAACCATTTCTATATAACATTTCAAGTTTAGTGATTGAGCAGTCAAAACAAGCATATCCCGAATTGGCTGAAAATTCGGAAAACATCAAAACGATAATAAAAATAGAAGAAGGAAAATTTGAGGAGACCATAGATCAGGGTCTTACCATACTAGAAAGATACATTGAAGATACCCGAAGAAGGGGAGAGAGTGCTATAGGTGGTGACATGGTCTTTGAATTGCATGGTACTTATGGTTTTCCTATAGACCTAACACGGGAAATAGCACAGGAACATGGATTAAATATAGATGAAGATGGTTTTAAAGCCAAGATGAAGGAACATCAATCCCTTGCAAGGCAGGATTATCGCAATAAACACGGTTCGGCGTGGTCGGAAACCATTTTTAGCAAATTTTGTGGAGATAGGGCTACGGAATTTGTTGGCTACGATAAAAAGACAGTGCAGGCAAAGGTGCTGCATATCATAAAGGGTGATGAGGTCGAAGAGGCTGCCTCCCAGGGCGACCAAGCTATAGTTGTACTTGACAGGACCCCATTTTACGCTGAAAGCGGCGGTCAAATTGGGGATCAGGGCTTTATTAAATCTGAAGGGTTATCTATTTTGGTTGATGAATGTAAAAAAACCGATGACGGCAAATGTTATCTTCATTTTAGTAAAGTATTAGATG
>JAAZML010000030.1 GCA_012798835.1 Clostridium sp. | reverse complement strand
TAAAAGATGCTGTATGTTCTCCTGGTGGATCCACCATCGTTGGTGTTGCAGAACTAGAAAAATACGGTTTTAGAAGTGCAGCAATCCAAGCTGTATTAGGTGCTTATAATAAGACCATGGATTTAAGGAAAAATTGATTTCGGATATTTGTCCGCAAAACTCTAGCCAGTATTCTTGCTATTGTTAGTAAAAACTGCTTCTGTACAGCTAAATTATACTGTAAAGAAGCAGTTTTATTTTAGACTATAAAGCCTTATACCGGATCAATGGTAACTTTTCAATGAAAAGCTTTTACTGCCGCCTTAAAGCCTCTATAGGAGGAACTGATGATGCTGATACTGCAGGATATATTCCGAACAATAGACCTGATCCTAGAGCTACAACCACGGCTATTTTTATAGCTTGTAAGCTAATAGCTGTTTCAAAACCTTGTTTGGCAAAGACATTTAATCCCCAGATACCACCTGCTGTTCCAGCGATAGCTCCTATGCCGCTTACGTAGAGGGCCTCGAGTAGAAACTGTATTAATAAATCAAGCTGTTTTGCTCCTAGGGCTCGGCGCACACCTATTTCAGAGGTTCGCTCACTGACAGCTACTAACATTATATTCATTATGCCTAGACCTCCCACTAATAGTGAGACAGCGGCAATGCCGCCTAAAAGCAAGGTCATAACCCGATTGGCCTGATCCGCTTCTTCAACAAGCTGATTTAAGCTGGTTATGGTGATAAGGTCTTCTCCTCCTGGGATGATGGGATCATTATTATTTCTTCCAGCATCAGAAGGCACTGCTTCTTCAACCATAATCGCCCCATGGCCGCCTATGATTTCGCCCCCGCCTTCATCGCCGCCCGCACCACCTGAATCCTGGGAAAAGGTAGTGGGGGCTTTTTGGTCTATTCCTAGTTTTCGCTTAAAAATCCTTCCCAATTGTACCACTGCAAGATCTGCTTCGAGAGGGCTATTTGCTTTTCCCCATATTTCAGGTACGGTTTTCTTTTCTGCAATTCTTAATGCAGTGGTATAGGGGATAATGATCTTATCATCTATATCTTCTGCCTTTCCTGCTCCCTTAGGTGCCAGGACTCCGATAATCCTATAAGTTCTACCTTCAATGCTGACAACCTGCCCCACAGGGTTTCTACCACCCATGAGGCCAGCTCCCATGTTATAACCTAAAACTGCTACAGGGGAGCGCTGGGAAACATGTATTTCTGTAAAAAAGTGACCGGCAGCTAATTCATTGTCTCGAATTTCGGGGAAATGGCTATTTACACCGACAATATTTACACTACCTCGGGCCCTACGCCATCGCATCACTGCCTTTGTGTTAATAACCGGTGTTGCTAACTCCATACCCTTAACTCGCTCCATGAGATCAATTACTTCATCAGGGTCAAATTCTACAGAAGCATCATTTGCTTTTATAGATATTACATTTGATCCTAGACTTTCGAATTGGGCTACAACGGCTTGGCGTGCTCCTTCACCAATACCCATAAGGCTAACCACAGAGGTAACACCAATAGCCACACCAAGGATGGTTAAAGCAGAGCGTAGGGGATGTGACAAAATTCCATGGGCAGCCATGCGTGCTGCAAAGAATAGTCGTGTAACTGCTGGATAGATTCGTTTTTTAAACATTTTACTACACCCCTTAATCACTCGCTGGTTCTTTCTCACCACTATCATTGTCGTTATCTTCATCATCTTTAGAAGGAATGATAGAATCTTTATTGCCTATATGCTGGCTTGGTAGTAGATCTGCACTGCTTCCAGTGATAACAAGGTCACCCTCGTTTAATCCACTTTTTATTTCGGCAAATCTATCATTCATTAAACCCAGTTTAACTGTTACGGCTTTAGTAGTGCCATCAGGATTTAGAACTTCTACCTTTTGAGTGCCATCTTCTTCAAATATTGCTTCCACTGGGGCTAATAGCACATTTTCAGCATTACCTGCATCTATATAAGCCCTTGCCTGCATTCCCGGCCTTAAATTAGGGCCACCCTTTACACTAATATCCACCATAAATTGAGTTATACCCTGCACATTTTTACCCATAGTAGAAATATGCATAACCTTACCTTCAAAAACTTCATTGGGCAGAGCCTCAACAGTAACTTTAACTGGTGAATCCTGTTTTACCAATAAAACATCTACATCATCGACTTCTACCCACATCCCCATATCCGATGTGTTATAAACATACCCCATCCACTCACCAGGTCTGACCTGTGCTCCCAATTGGGTATCCCAAGTTGCAATAACTCCGTCCATGGGTGCTTGGACATCCATCTGACCAGCTTTAGCGTAT
>JAAZML010000070.1 GCA_012798835.1 Clostridium sp. | reverse complement strand
GTGCTAACACAATTTAATTATTATTTGACTGTGTCAGCACAGTATAATTACAGAATTACATATTTTATTGGTATGCCTCGAATGGCCTGGACACGTCCAAACCTAAATATTCCATGTATAATTCTGACAGAAAACCGTCCTCCTTCATATCCCTTATATGTTGGTTGAATTCGTCCAGAAATTTTGGGTCGGCGTCTAATCTGAATGGAAAGACATGTTCCTCTACTCCGACACATTCACCGACATATTTTAGATGATAATCCCCCTTTTCACACTTATGATCAAACAATATTATTGATTCGAATGTTGCGTCTGCACGTCCTAGTTCGATTTCCATAAATGGTTCCGCTTCTGAAGCAATAATTTCTATTTGTCCCTCCAAATTATTCTCTTCGATATATTCCATTATAAACCTGTATGCCACGGTTTTAGGGTCAGCTATAAATCTTTTGCCAATTAAGTCTGCCCTTGATTTAACTTCCGTATCGTCCTCACGTACAACTAGGTAATAGGGGGTGTATGAATATTCTTCTGAGAATAAATATTTTCCTTCACGCTCCTGCGTGATAGAAAACTGTCAGGCCCCTGTATCAACTTTTCCGGCATCTATTGCGCCATGAATTAGGTCAACCATCATTATTTCATAATATATTTCATAACCCATTCTGCGGCAAGCCTCTTCCAGAACCCCAAGGTCAGCTCCTTTTAATTCGCCTCCCTCAAAATAATTCCATGGATAGTGTTGGCCGGGGGTAGCTGCATATAAGACTGCTCTTTCCGAAAGGGGAACAGAGGATACATCCTCGGGCTTATCCTCCTTTGCAACATTTTCCACTATTTTCTGTTGGGTTGTTTCTTTAGTTTCTTTAGGTTTATATTTTGTGGGATCTTTTTTTCTACATCCGATACTTGAAACTACCACTGCTAGTACTAACAGCACAAGCAGTAATCTTTTTTTCATTTTATATCCCTCCCCACTTTTACATTTTTTAAATTTTCTGAAAGATACTAAATTCTACAATTAATTAGCTAATTTTAAACTGCGGAGAAATTTTTTGAGGGCAGGATCTGTTGCTTCATTAAAAACATAATCCAATGTGCCCTCCGACAAAATATTCCCATTATAAATAAATATAACCCGATCAGCTATTTCCCTAACAAGATTTAATGAATGACTGACAATAATCAATGTTTTATCTTCTTCCTCAATCATTAGTCGAATCAATGACAACATTTCCTCGACCAGTTCGGGATCTAAAGAAGAGGTAGGTTCATCCATTAATAGCAATGGGGCATGTACAGCTATTGCCCTCCCTATCCCGACGCGTTGTTGTTCACCACCGGACAGCATGAGTGGGTACGCATTTTTCTTTTCGACTAAATCAATTTTTTCCAGAATTTCGTTTGCTTCTTCGATGGCTTTATCCTTGGGAACTTTTTGAACTATTGTCATTGGAAGTAGAATATTGTCGAATACTGTCTTGTTTAAAAACGGTTCATGTTGTTGAAATACCATTGCTGACTTTCTTCTGAGCCTTTGGACTTCGTTCGGGGTTATTGTTTCAAAATCGACCTTTAAATCTTCGAATTCAAGTGTACCTTGTGTTGGTGACACCAAATAATTCAATGATTTTATAAAAGTGGATTTCCCGGACCCGGATGGGCCTATAATGGCTATTTTTTCTCCCTTTTTTATTGTTGTACTGATTCCGTGTAACACTTTATTGTCTCCATATTGACAATGAAGGCCCTCTATCTTTATCATTTTATTCACCTACACATATCCACGATTAAGTCTATTTTCTAATCTGGATTGAGTTTTTGTAATAATAAGTACTATTGCCCAATAAATAAGCAGCAGTGCAGTATATACCTCTATCTGTCGAAAGGTTCGGGCACTATATAATCTGGACGCTGTCATCATTTCCAACACACCGATTGTATATCCCATAGATGTTCCTTTTATCAGACTTATAACGCTGTTTATCATACCCGGTAGGGCTATTCGAATAACCTGTGGAATGATGATATGCCGGAGTGACTCATTTGTGGTCATACCGATGGATTTTGCTGCATCGTATTGGCCTTTTGGGATAGATAAAAATGCCCCGCGAATAATTTCTGACATAAATGCAGTCTGGTTTAGCGCCATAACTACTATCAATATCGTCATTTCACTAACCTCTGAAATTATCGGTAAAATCTGTGGCAAACCAAGATAAATAAAGAATAATTGTGTCACCAAGGGTGTGCTACGAAAAAAGGATATATATACTTCAAAAAATTTGTATAACCCCTTGACATTAAGTGCGCGACAAACAGACACAATTATCGACAATATAAATGATAGAACATACGCTGCTATCGCAATCCATAAAGTGTTTTTTAAGTATGGTAAAACCTCTGGAAAAACTGTTAAAAAAAAATTAAACTTAAATCCCATTCCAACCTCCCTATCTGTGCTATGTTTGCGCATGTTTGTGTCTATAACACAATTTATATCTCCAACCGGAGATTTATCAATTACTTAACTCAGCATACATGCACGCTTTTTAATTCAACATAAACAGGATCCTTGGTTTTTTTTGCTAGTGAATTCATTGCTTCAACATAACTATCTTCATATACATAATCATTCAATATATCTTTACCAGATTTAAGATAATCGAATGCCTGCAGATCCTGTAGGAATTTCCAATTGTAGGCTTTTACAGGACTTGGGTGGGGCCAAAATTGTTCTAACCGAAACATTTTGTTTTCGTCATATATACACCCCAT
>JAAZML010000075.1 GCA_012798835.1 Clostridium sp. | reverse complement strand
CGGTGTCTTAACCGCTTGACCAATGGGCCATGTAAAATTAATAGTGTCTATATCCTAGTGCTTCTATTTACAAAATATATTTTAACCTCATTTTTTAAAAAAGTCAAGTGTAATTAATAACTTTAGCCTCCTTATACTCATATATCACTCTAGACCCTTTCGTTCCTAAACTGGTCCGCCATATAAGAGCATTTGGTGAGCCATCGGGGAATCGAACCCCGGACACCATGATTAAAAGTCATGTGCTCTACCGACTGAGCTAATGGCTCATAAGTACCTGCCTTTTCTATACCGTACAGTTATATATATTACAACACAACATACAGCCGTGTCAACATAATTTTATCTTTTTTTCTATATAACATATATTTGGAAATCCCAGGGGGGTTATACCCTGGGATTTTTGGTTTTGCTTTGGTCTGTTGTGCAGCACTTTCAAAAAGATACCGCACAATGTTTACACTCCTGCCTACAGCCTTATAATTTGCTCTCTGTCTTTTCCAACACCAATGAGTTTAATCTCTACGCCTACAAGCTCTTGTATCCTTTTAAGATACGCCTTTGCATTGTCGGGGAGCTCCCTAAAATCTCTAATGCCCGATATATCTGTATCCCAACCTGCAAATTCTTCATATACGGGTTGGCATTTGGCAAGTTCCTCTAGACTGCAAGGAAAATTATTTATCTGTTTGCCTTCCTTCTCATATGCAACACAAAGCTTTATCTTCGGCATTTTGCCGATTGTATCGACATGGTTTATCGCTAGGGCAGTAAGGCCATTTACACGTGCGGCATAGCGTATCATAACGGTATCTAGCCACCCACAGCGTCTGGGTCTCCCGGTAGTTGTGCCATATTCGTGCCCCAGCTCCCTTATCTTATCTCCCACCTCATTGTTTTGTTCGGTTGGAAAGGGTCCTGCTCCCACCCTTGAAGTGTAGGCTTTTAAAACCCCATAAACTTCATTTATAAAGCCCGGGCCTATTCCAGCACCAACGCAAACCCCTCCAGCAATGGGGTTTGATGAAGTAACAAATGGATAGGTACCAAAATCGAGATCAAGCATGGTTGCCTGTGCTCCCTCAAATAATATACTTTTGTCTGCTTCGATGGAATCAAAAATAATTGAATTTACATCGGTAACATACTTACGGAGTGCTCTTGCGTACTCTAGGTACTCTAGTATCACCTGATTTTCATCCAGACCCTGCCCACCGTATACCTTCTCAATAATCAGATTTTTTATTCTAATATTTTCTCTTGCTTTTTGTATAAATACCTCTTCATTGATCAGTTCACACATTCTTATTCCCGATCGGTCAACCTTATCGCTATAGCAAGGGCCAATCCCCCTTTTGGTTGTACCTATAGAATTTTCTCCCCTGGCCTTCTCCTGCAGCTCATCCAATAATCTATGATATGGCATTATAACATGTGCCCTATCACTTACTAATAATTTTTCGGTGTTTATTCCGTTTTCGTTAAGTCCCTTGATTTCTCCGAGTAAAACTGCTGGATCGACAACTACACCATTTCCTATAATGCATGTTCTCCCCTTATGCAATATACCCGAGGGTATAAGATGCAGTGCATATTCCTTTCCATCAGCCACTATCGTATGTCCAGCATTATTGCCACCAGAAAAACGCACTACTAGATCGGAGGTCATGGCCAACATATCAATATATTTACCCTTTCCCTCATCACCCCATTGTGTACCTACCACAACCTTAGTAGCCATCCTACCATTCCCCCTATTCATGATTCTAGACCACATACCTAAAACCCCATGTGATTCTATAAAACCTACCGTTTTCGGGATCTCCGTCTTATTCGCAAAACATCTGTATAAAACATAGTTCTCCCGATAATATAGTATCAGAAAAATTTAATTACCACAATAAAATTCCTAACTTTTTAGATTGCAAAAATCTTCACATAAGCAAATGCAGCTAAGATACCCGCATTTGCAAGCCAAGAGCAGTTCTCTTTTGCATCATCTATATTAATGCATGTATTTTGCTGTAGATCCTCAACAGAAAATCCGAACATCCCATTAGATAAGTATAGAATGGTTCGGATTCCCCGCAGTTTGGATTCTGGCTATGCATATTATGTGACACCTGCCATACCCTATCGATTCCCCAATTTGCTATTGTACCTATTTTGCTTTATTACTGAAATATTCATTCAGTTCTTTAATTAGTTTATCCGGTTCTATCCCATGGACAGCACATGCTTCTTCAATGCTTTCCCCTGAAGATGCCGGACAACCCAGGCAGTGCATCCCATTGTTAATAAATACGGATGCTGTACCCCTGTCCATCTGCAGTACATTGGAAATTGTCATATCCTTAGTAACCTTTCCCATACCTATCCCTCCTAATCTTTTTATATAAATAATATACTTAGTAGTTTAAGTATATTATATACCAGCAACTAATAAAAATATACTCATTTACAATGTATTAGTGTAGGATCCTCTTAGCTTAAAATCCGGTATTTTGCTCTCCCCAACTCGTATAAGCTAGTGCCATAACTATCAATTGCCACAATTGCAGGAAAACCCTTAACGGTAAGCCTGCGTACCGCCTCAGCTCCTAAATCTGGGAATGCAATAACTTCCTGCTCAATTACTGTCCTAGCAATTAGAGCACCCGCCCCTCCAATCGCAGCAAAATATATCGCACCGTGTGTTTTCATAGAGTCAATCACATTCTTGTTTCTCAGAC
The DNA here is from genome assembly GCA_012798835.1 of Clostridium sp. Taxonomy (GTDB): domain Bacteria; phylum Bacillota; class Clostridia; order Acetivibrionales; family Acetivibrionaceae; genus Hungateiclostridium. The sequence continues at coordinate 13,437 of JAAZML010000075.1, read as the reverse complement.
CCTTTCCTATCATGCCCTTTAACCCAAGTCCTACTAGTTTAGGGGTAAAGAGATCCATCCTACTGCTAGTAGTTGGGCCTGCGGAACCAATTATTTCTCCTGGTTTTGCTGGACACGGTCCCACATAATAAATTATCTGCCCTCTGATATCGAACGGCAGGGTTTCCCCCTTTTCTATAAGTTCTACCATCCTCTTGTGCGCAGCATCCCTTGCAGCATATACCACACCGTCTATTTTTACCATATCGCCCGCCCTCAGCTCCCTTAGCCTTTTACTGTCAAGAGGGGCTTGCACCGCAATTCTTATACTACCCATACCTACCACCTTTTTTAAAAAAATATCAAATTAATATTATAAATTGAAAGTATTAAATCAAAACCTCCGCATGCCTTGTTGCATGGCAGCCTATATTCACCGCCACTGGCAAACCTGCAATATGCGTGGGGAAAACTTCGATATTTACAGCAAGGGCGGTTAACCTCCCCCCAAGGCCTGCCGGGCCAATACCCAGCCTATTAATATTCTCTAGCAATTCGTCCTCCATTTTCTTTATTTGGGCTTGCTGGTTTCCTACATCAATGGGTCTTAACAATGCTTTTTTCGCCAAAAATGCTGCCTTCTCCATTGTCCCTCCAATGCCTACCCCTACTATTATGGGGGGGCAAGGATTAGGACCCGCCTGGTCTACTACCTCAATTATAAACTTTTTAACCCCCTCCGCACCTTCAGATGGTGTAAACATTCTAAGCTGGCTCATATTTTCGCTCCCGAACCCTTTGGGAGCCATAGTTATTTTTATCTTATTCCCATCGGTTATGTTGTAATGAATAATGGCTGGTGTATTATCCCCAGTATTCACCCTTTCTAGGATGGGATCACCTACAACCGATTTTCTTAGAAAACCTTTATTATAACCCCTTCGCACCCCTTCATTCACAGCATCAGTTATATTGCCACCTACGATGTGTACATCCTGGCCGATATCCATAAAAACCACCGCCATACCGGTATCCTGGCAGATAGGCATTTTTCTGGTTTTGGATATCTGAGCATTCTCAATTAAGTGTCCTAATACTTCCTTGCCTTTTGGGGATACTTCGGTTTCGATCCCCTTCTTTAGTCCCCTCTCTATGTCATTACTTAAATAATAGTTTGCTTCTTTGCAAAGCTTTGCAACTGCCTTTATGATATCATTAACATGAATATTCCTCATAAATTATCCCCCAAACGTAATTGAATGTTCTAGGGCGGGGTTACAGTACCCCAAATTCCCTTTTTAAGCTTTCGGGCACCATGCCCCCTTAATTTTAGTACACAGCCAATTCTTTTTCAATAACAAATAATTTAAAATTGGCATTAATTATATTCTTTGTTTTCACATAGATCTAAAAAACATTTTAAAAATCGTTATTTTAATGTTTTCGCGTAATAAATAAGACTTTTTTTTGCTTCTCTGATATAATAAATAATAGGATTGCATAGTAAATATCTTTTACAATGGTATTTTGGATTTCGTTGTCCTTTGAAAACTTTTCCATAATGCTAATCCTCTTAATTTTATATGAAAGGGGTTTTTTGTTTTGGATTCTCCACAAAATATACTAGTTTGTGTAACACAGCAGGTTACTTGTAAAAGATTAATATTAAAGGCAACAGAATATAAAAATAATGAACAAGACGAGCTCCACGTAATACATGTTGCAAAAAATGAGTGGAACTTTCTAGATAACATAAGAGAAGGGGAAGCCCTGGAGTATTTGTTTAAAATATCAAAATCAGTAGGTGCAAACCTATCCGTACTAAAATCAGATGATATCGTCCAAACCATTGTCAACTTTGTAGAGGAACACAAAATAACTCATATCGTTATGGGTAAATCCCCAAATGATCATAAAGAAAATAATTTCTATACCGAGCTAAAAGGCTTGCTTGATGATGTCAAGATTCATATAATACCCCAGAATGGAAATTGATATTGCCCCTTTGCATCTACATATGCTGCGGTTTTAAAATCATTGTAGAATATTTATTGTAAAATATGAAGTACCCAGAACGCTACAAATGGGTTAGTAGGGTTTCATAAAAGTATGTCCCAATTTTGATTTGTGATATTTATTCATTTTGACGAGTTTGGGTGCAGTATTGTATGCCCATATGTAAAATTATGCAATAACAAATAGACTTTTTGTAAAAACACCTGCTTAAAAACACTAATTTGTCCGTAATTGCTTGACTTTGAGCGGTTTTCATTATAGAATAGTGTCGAATTCCATATTAAGGAGGTTGTGTAAATGAATAAAACTGAATTGGTAAATTCCATTGCTTCCAAATCGGGGCTTAGCAAAAAAGATAGTGAAGCTGCCTTGAACGCCTTTGTTTCTTCCGTCGAGGATGCGCTCAAAAACGGTGAAAAGGTAGTTCTTGTTGGTTTTGGTACCTTCGAAGTTAGGCAAAGAGCCGAAAGGAAAGGTAGAAACCCTCAGACAAAGGAAGAAATCACGATTCCGGCATCAAAAGCCCCAGTATTTAAGGCTGGTAAGGGATTAAAGGAGCTTGTTAATAAGTAATACATTTTAGTGTTTTCCATGTAAATTTATCCGTACTTAAAATAAAACGGAGGGCATGGAGGCCTTCCGTTTTTGCGTTTTCCCTTGCTGCTGTTAATATACAATTTCTTTACTGTCCCATACCCATAGTTATTCTAATCCTGTCAGAAGCCATCGCAATACATTCTGAATTCGTAGGCTTCCCCCTGTTAAAATTAAATGTATACCCGAATAATGAATCCATAGTATCGGGATTCCCCCTAGACCAGGCACATTCAATAGCATTTCTAATTGCCCTTTCCACCTTTTGCGGGGTTGTGGAGAACTTTTGGGCAACTGCCGGGTACAGTGTTCTTGTAACGGTGGACATGGCTTTGGGATCGATTACCGTTTGTATTATGGCCTCCCTAAGGTACCTATATCCAGCCATATGCGCCGGTACACCAATTTCGTGCATGAGATTGGTTACCTCTACCTCAATAACATAATCCTTATCTTTATCTGAATCAATAAAGCCGGCTCTTTTTACAACCACCCTATTCGAAAAAGCCGATGTGTACTTTTCTTTATATAGTTCCCTGATCCTTTTTACTAAGATTCCAGCATCAAAGGGTTTTATTATGTAATATTCAGCACCAAGTGAAACAGCCCTTTGGACAAAAACATCCTGTCCTATTGCCGTGAGCATGATAAATATAGAGCTGAGATCCACTTGCATAGTGGATAGCTTCTCTAATACCCCCAATCCATCCAAATTGGGCATTATAATATCTAATACTACAACATCAGGCTTATGGTATATAATCATCTCCAATGCCTCAATGCCATCTTTTGCAACCCCGATAACCCTGATATCCTCATATTGCTCCATATACTCTTTTAATAATTCTGCGAACTCGACATTATCGTCGGCCAATAATACCGAAATTTTATCCATTATCCCACCCCCCTCTCTTTTAAATAAGCTAGTAATTGAGAAAGTATGCCTAATAAGATAATACCAAATTTGGCGCTAATGTAGTGGTAACTGCGTATTAAAATCCCTTTCCTGTAAATTCTATTCCCCCATCCCCATATCCGCACCACAGGCAACCATCGAATTAACAAAATCTGGGAACGTTATGTTGATGGCCTCAGCCGTGTCTATAATTGTTTCCCCCTCTGCGTTCAAACCAGCTACAGCCAATGCCATTACTACTCGGTGATCATAAAATCCATCAACTTTGCAACCTTTTAATTTGCTTTTATGAATTATAAGTCCATCGCTTAATTCCTCTATGTCAGCACCCATCCTTCGTAGTTGGCTGTACATTACTCTAATCCTATCAGTTTCTTTGAGTCTAGCCTGGGGGACATTAAGCAGTCTTGTTTGCCCTTCTGCATAGCATCCCGCAACCGCCATAATTGGGAGTGCATCCGGCATTTCATTCATATCTATCTCTCTTCCCACAAGCTTATCCCCTTTTATAATAATACTATTTTTTTTATTTTCCACCTTTGCTCCCATATCCTCAAGTATATCAAATATTTTCTTATCTCCTTGCGGATCTGTCATATCTAAATTATCTAAAACAAATTCTCCACCGGAAATAGCTGCTTGGACAGCAAAAAAACAGGCAGACGAAAAATCCCCAGGTATAGTAATGTCCATAGGCTTATAGCTTTGACCTCCTCTTATATAGAAAGTCTTATATCCATGGTTTTCATATTTTATTTTATGTTTATCCAGCCACCATGTCGTAATATCCACATAAGGTATTTCATATAACCTTGTAAGACTTACTTCGGTATCTTGGCAACCCACAGGAGCATTTATAAGTACGGATGAAAGATACTGCGATGTAATAGAATCCAACACAGTTTTCCCACCCTTTAGCTTCCCCTTTACAACCACAGGTGCCATACCATTATTTCTAGTCGACAATGCACGTCCCCCGAGATCCTCTATAGAACCCAATAATGGGCCTAAGGGTCTTCTTCTTATTTGACTATCCCCTGTAAAGACCGAATAACCTTCACTATGGGCAGCCATCATTACGCCAAACCGTAGGCTTGTTCCTGAATTACCAATATCAATTACATTATCCGGCGTCTTGGGGTTTCCTCCAAAGCCTTTGACAATATATTTATCTTCCAATAACTCAATTTCGGCGCCCAGAGCTCTGCAAACATTTTCAGCTGCCTGTGAATCACTTGAAATAAGGGGGCTGTATATCTCGGATCTACCATGTGCAAGGGAACTTAAAAATAGTGCCCTTATTGTATGTGATTTTGATCCGGGAATCTTAACCCTTCCAGATACCTTAGATTTCCTAATTTTTAAAAACATAGCATAATCCTTTCTACCGTACTGCATTTTTTATTCCTGTATACATTTTAATATAAAACGGCAATTTAATAAACACCCCATCCCAATAAATGATGATTCCCCCCGAATTTTGCAGTAGTTTTCGATATTTTAATGTATATCCATTGGCTTTGTAATAATAATCTATTTAAATGTCCCAAACTTTGTGTTAAAATTGGTTTAGAATTTAAAATACTAAAGGTCAGGTATTTATAATGAATGATACTGTATTGTTGGTTGAATATTCCGAATATGAAAGGGAAAAAACTAAAATAGCCTTTGATAATATTGGTGTGTACAATTTTATAGAGGTAGACAATATTGTCAAGTTACAAGAGGCAATTTCGGCATTTCCCCCCCTAACCCTGATAGTCATGGATATATCTTTTCCCATTGAAAGGGACGGGCTTGCGGCATTATCGCTTCTTAGAAAAGATTCTTCGACCGTCGATGTCCCCATCATTATTATTACAAAACCAGACAACATAAACCATCGCCACAGTGTCCAAAAATTTGGTGTTCAAGACTTTATCGTTAAGCCATATAAAACCAAACGTCTAGAAAATTCAATCCGGAGCATACTAAATATACCACAAAGCTTTCGATACGAACTTGATAGTGCAAATGTAATCACAATGTCAATTGAAGATTATGTCGCCAAGGAATTTAAGCTAGCCTCTAGGGCAAATAAAAGTTTATCCATTATCCTTATAACCCCTTCAGTTTCAAAAAAGAAGGGGGTAAGCGAAAATGAAACCGCGCCCAATTTAAGAGAAAAGGTATATGCAATTGCCACAGAAAAAGTCAGACTCATATCAAGGACAACAGACACAGCCCTTTTAAATGATAACAAAGATATCTTAGTTATATTGCCCTTTACAGATACAACGGGTGCACAAAGGGTCTTAGAAAAATTTAAAATTGGCATAGATAAGGAACTAGGTGATTTCAATATAAAATACGATGATTGCTTTTATTCAGTTTCCGTCACTTTCCCCAACGACGGCAGGACATTTCAGTCCCTTATGGAGAAGGCTATGAAGAAGCTGGAGGACAAGGTAATGCTTGAAAAGCTAACCTCCATCGGCACAGGTACCATTGATAATGCAAGAAAAATATACGAGAAATTTAAAAATTAAAATAAATTCTTTAGTTTATAGGTTGGTGATAATTAATGGAGGAAGTTGAGCTCATTGCCACAGCTGCTGCCGGCGTGGAATCCGCAGTAAAGCATGAAGCACAAAAACTTGGTTTCAATATTTCAAGCGTAGAAAACGGTAAAATATCACTTAAAGGTAATATTTCGATAATACCTAGGGCTAACCTTTGGTTTAGATGTGCTGATAGAATACTCCTTAAGATGGGGGAATTTGAGGCATTTACCTTCGAAGAGCTATTTGAAAAAACTAAGAATCTTCCTTGGGATGAGTGGATATGCTGCGATGGCAAGTTTACAGTCCTTGGCAAATCAGTAAAGTCAAAACTTTTCAGCATTTCTGATTGTCAATCCATCGTAAAGAAGGCTGTTGTTGAAAAACTCAAGACCAAATATCCAGTCGAATGGTTCGAAGAAAGTGGCCCTGAATATACCATACAGGTATCCCTTCACAACGATATAGCAACCCTTACTATTGATACAAGTGGCATACCGCTACATAAAAGGGGCTATCGAGAAAAACATGTTGAAGCCCCCATCAAGGAAACCCTGGCAGCTGCAATGATAACGATAAGCTACTGGAATAAGGAAAGATGCTTACTGGATTGTTTTTGCGGTTCTGGCACCATCCCTATTGAGGCCGCCCTTATTGCAAAAAACATTGCACCAGGTCTTAATAGGAGTTTTGCGTCGGAGGAGTGGCCCAAAATCAATAAAGTTCTATGGAAGAATGAAAGAATTAACGCATTAAAGGCTATTGACCAGAACATTGAACCCAAAATATATGCTTCGGATATAGATTCCGCATCTATAGAACTGGCAAAAGAAAATGCGTTTAAGGCCGGCGTTGATGACAGCATTAAGTTTCACGTTCGTAATTTTGAAGATATCCCCATTGACGAAAGCTATGGGGTTATTATATGCAATCCACCCTACGGCGAAAGGCTGGGGAAATTGGGCGATATTTCAGTGCTTAATAGAAAAATCGGGGAAGTCTTTTCAAAATATAATACTTGGTCAAAATATATTATCACAGCGGATGAAATGTTCGAAAAACATTACGGAAGGAAGGCCAACAAAAAACGCAAATTTTATAATGGGAATATAAAGGTCGATTATTATCAGTATTTTGGACCAAAACCCAATAATTAATCCCCCGAATTGCCCCAACCATTAACGCTTCCAACGACTAATACATGCATATATTAGTCATATTTTGTTTTAGATGATAAAAAAAATTTGATATTTCCTATGTTTTGGTGTATAATATAATTAAGTCAAACTAAATATGCTTCTTTTGTAAAGGCAAACTCATCGAAAGGTGGGGGCGCAAAGCCACGAGTCTAAGGTGGGAACACTAGGATGGTCGGGTTGCCAAAAGTTATTGAGTTAGTATATTTAATAGCTCTGATTGGCAAACCCTATCGGAGCTTTTTATTTTGCATTATTTATACCCCAGTCTAGATTAAATACCCTAGGTGTGTGTGCCCCCCATTACCTTCTACAAAAGCCAAAGAGGATCCTAAAGCATAATATTTCAGCATTTCTAGGTACTTTTAATAACCACTACAAAAACACCAATATTTTGGAATCCCGGGTGTTATATTAGGCCCATTATTCTCGCACCTAAAGACCCTTCGTAAAAGGCAAACCCAACGAAAGTTAGGGACGCAAAACTACAGATCTTCGGTTTACACTTTAAACCATGATGGCTGAGTTACCAAAAAAGGGAGGTATTATTATGAAGAAGTTTGTAAGAGGTATTGTTATCCTATGTCTAGTTTTGGCTGTCTCCGCTAACCTGGCGGTCGCCGCCCCCGAATCCCAACAAAAATTTATTTACTCAAATGGTGTATACCTGCAAACGGTTCCAACAAAGCTTGAGGGAAAAATAACGCTGGCTGGTAAAACATCAAGAGCTCTTTTAAAAATACTTGTCTTAAAAGATGAGACCCAGCGTTGGTATGATGTTGAGCTCGAAGATGGCGTGTTTAATGAAGAGATATGGTTTATTGATGGTACTGGTGAATATCAGGTATCTGTGCTTGTTCACAAGGATGGTCGGGTCTATTCCTTCGGACCCACGGTTTTTATTGAAAATACTACCGAAGTAAATAGGTTTTTGGTACCAACCCTACATGTCGAAAGTAATAGTGAGGAGGTTATGACCCTCGCCGAGGAGATTACTAAAGACTCAAAAACTGATATAGAAAAGGCAAAAAAGATTTATGATTGGGTCGCAACAAATATAACCTACGATTACGGAAAGTACATAATGCAGCTTAATAACAATTACGATAATGATTATGGTGCACTCAAAACCCTGGGGACTTTAACTGGCGTATGCTACGATTACTCAACACTGCTTGCCGCATTGGGTCGTGCTGCGGGCTTGCAGGTTAAGGTGGTAAAGGGTTACTATAGAAGCCCTCTACGGAGTGAACTACACGCCTGGAATGAAATATATATTTCCGAGCAAGACAGATGGATTAATGTGGATTCGACCTTTGGTTCCTCTGCATTGGAAAAATCCAGCTACTTTGATAGCTACAATTTCTATACCAATCACGAAAAGCTTGAAGAATATTAAAAAAGGGGGTCGAACCCCCTTTTTTTTATCTCCTTCGGCGTTAGAAACTTAATATTAAACTTATTAGTCGGTTAGATTATTGATCATTACTTCGTTTCCAGCCTCATTAATTCTGTACCTATGATGTATTACCCCTTCCGCTATATCTTTGTAGGCCCAATAATCATTGGGTACATCTGTAAAATCCAAAATTGCATCATAAAGAGGTCCTCTTTGAAGTGCCCTATTTATAAGTGCTACAGATTCGGCTCTTTTTATATTTGCATTTGGTCTAAAAGTATTATCAGGATAACCCTTTATATACCCCTTGGAAACCAGAATCTCTATATTCCCTTGCGCCCAGTGACCTTTAGTATCCACAAGCGTATCTATATTATATATTTCATCACCGATTATGCCCTGGTTCTTGAGATAATTGCATACGACAGTAGCAAATTCCGCCCTAGTTATACTTTTGTCTGGCATAAACGTACCGTCCGTATAACCACTGAATAATCCTTCGTCCGTAACGCAACGGATCGCCCAGGCAGACCAATGCTCCTCGTTGACATCTGAAAAGGCAATTTTATTACCCAGGGGGGCTGTTTCTGGTTCCATATCTAAAAGCCTAGCAAAAATAACTGCTGCCTCTGCTCTGGTGATATTATTTTCCGGCTTAAAAAGTCCTCCTGGGTATCCAGATAGGTATGGCTTATGCTCACCCTCAGAACCCGGCATTGGCTGCTCTGTTGGAGCTGGGGTTTTTTCCGGCTCGGGATCTGTTGGAAGAACTTCACCATTTGCTATTTCCACCGAGCCACTTACAATCCTATATGGGAGCCTTTGGATATCATTATCTCCAAAAGCACCTACTTTTATAATCTCGATAGGGAGCTTGCCAGAAGGTGCATCCTTTTTAATAGTCATATTCACAGTCGCAAATTTGCCATCATCATAGATCGATTCAGCCCCGGTACCACTATCCTCACAGAAAAGGAAAACCATAAAACCCTTATCATTGCAAATAGACGTATCAAAGCTTTTATTGGGTTTTTCTACTATATTCCCTGGAACAGCTGAATTTACTTCAATTGCATCAGGATCAAAACCCAATTCGAAATCACAGGCAACGATTGCATTATCAGGTACATTTGTAAACGTTATCGGTATCTCCACAGTTTCACCCGGTTTTGCTTTTACGTCCCCTATAGTCACAATTAGGATATCGTCTTGTGCGAGTATACTAGATGTATTAATCCCCACGAGCCCTAGAAAAACCGCCACAACCAGTGTAATTGCTAGAATAGTCTTGTTTATTTTCATGCTTATCCTCCTAGAAAGTATTTTGTTTGTTTTTGGTGCAATTAATTGTATATGACCAGGGTTGTAATAAGCCTAGCATCCTAGGGGATTTGGCTTGGGATTTATTATTCCCCTAGTATTTCTTTGAGCCTCTCATTTCCATCGCTGTCGATCGTAAATACATGATCAATAGCACCCTCCGCTATATCCTTATATGCCCAGTAAGTTTTGGGTACGTCTGGGAATATAGGTTTCGCATCATATAACGGCCCCCTGTCCAATGCCCTATTTATCAGTGCTACACTTTCTGCACGCTTTATGTTGTAATCCGGCATAAACGTACCATCAGGATAGCCATTAATATAGCCCAACGCCGATAGCTGCTCGATGTATTGACCAGCCCAATGTTCTTTTGAGTCTCCAAACTTATAGTTTTCGACCTTATTATCCTTAATTCCTTTTTCAGATTTTAGCATCATAAACACAACCGTCGCAAATTCAGCTCTTGTGATGTTCCTGTTTGGCTTAAACGAGCCATCTGGGTATCCATGGAACAATTGCCTGTCAGATACAAATTGAATTGCCCATGCTGCCCAGTGATCAGTGTTCAAATCTGTATAATTTGTAGTCGTAGTATCCCCATCATTTTCATCGCCGCCTAATAAATTGGCAAAGATTACGGCGGCCTCCGCCCTAGTTATATACTTTTCGGGCTTAAAGGTCCCATCGGGATAGCCCTTTAAATAAGCATTATGTATACCCGTTGGGCCACCTGGTATCTCTTCGTCTGGTTCTTCTATCTCCGTTGGTGTGGGGCTAGGTGGTATTTTAGAGTGCGTAGGTGTCGGTTTGGGAGGTACTGGTTCTAACCCTGAATGATCGGGGGTCGGCCCGGTACCTTTAGTAGGTGTCGGTTGCTGGGTCGGTAAGGGAGTGGGGTTTGACCCTGTAATGGTAATTTGCTCTGGTTGTATAACGCTATAATTCCTTATCTTGCGTCCATGCCAATCAAAGAGCATTGTCCCTTCCACAGCTACCGGCATCGTGTTTGTATCCTCAAATTTTATATCAACCTGCCCGGCACTTAAAGCCTTAAATCCAATTTTACCAATTAGTCCGGATTCTTCAGGTTCGCCAGCATTCCTATACTTTTCCACCGAAACATAAACACTACCAAAATTAAGTATCCCATTTTTTACATCATTAGCAACCGCCTGTACTGGATCATACCTCCCATTTATAAGAATTGTGCCGTTGTCGGGAAATGTCCCAGCCTTGTAAGGACTTCCGGTTGCAATATCAATGGCCTGTAGCATCTTTGGATCATATTTAATGTTTACCTGATATGCTGAAAAATTTTCAACCCCATTTACTGTTATGGTTGCTGTTACTATATCCCCTACAGCTACCCTTGTTTTATCTAGTTCCATCGCAATGCGGGTCCTATCTACATCCGATGTATAAACACCCATATCCCTTGTGTCTGAATATCCCCCATATCCCATAATATTTGCATCCAATGAATCGCCGTTTGTCGCATATGAAGGCAATGCCATAAATGTTGTAAGCATAATGGTAATCAGTAAAATTGACTGTAATATTTTGTATTTTTCCATCAAATTCCCTCCCCAAGGTACTTCCTAACCTACAGCCACGTTTTGATTTTATATGATAATATAAGCACCCCCTAAAATACACACTGCACAGACATTTATCTGGTTCTGCCTTTTCAGGCTTCTTTACTCTATCTTAATTATAAGTTAGTTTTACTATTATTTCAAGTCTTTTAACTGTGCATTCGAGAGTTTTTGCGTATAGATATAAGGTGCACTCATACCGTACATCAAAAAAATCGCTTCACATAAATTTATTATGTGAAGCGATCCTCTTGGTTACTATTAAATTATGTGTATAATTCGGATTACTTAATCAATTCTACAAATATTTCTTTCTCCTCTTCGTCGTGGTAGTATACGTGATCAAGTGCTCCTTCTGCAATATCCTTGTGTGCCCAATGCTTAGCATCCACGTCTGGGAAGACAAAAGGTGCTTTTTCCAATGGACCTCTCTCTAGAGCCCTATTAATCAGAGCAACACTCTCGGAACGTTTTATCATATCCTGAGGTTTGAATGTCCCATCTGGGTATCCGCTTATGTAGCCCATACCAGATAATTTCTCGATGCTTTCATGTGCCCAATGCTCAATTGAATCATCGAACTTTGGAATACTAATGTCCACCTGCTGAAGCTCAAGCATTATCTTATCTCCCTTGGCCTCATGCAAGAACAGTAATACAACAGTAGCAAATTCCGCCCTAGTTATATTCTGATCCGGCTTAAAGGTTCCATCTGGGTATCCCACGAATAATCCCAAGTCTGATGCATATTTAATTGCCCATGCTGCCCAATGATCATCCTTCATATCCGAGTATGTATCTGATAACCTAGCTGTTATACTCTCATCCGCACCCAATAGCTTGGAGAAAATCACTGCAGCCTCTGCCCTTGTTATGTTTCTTTCAGGTCTGAAGGTTCCATCTGGGTATCCTCTTAGGTAACTCATATGTTCTCCATATATAATACCTGGAACTTCAGTCGGTGTTGGCTCTACTATATCTGTAGGCGTTGGTGTCGGTTTTACAGGTGTAGGCGTATTATCTACTGGCGGTGGTCCTGGCGGTCTCTTTGTTGGAGTAGGCTCAGTTCCCCCCTGTGTAGGTGTTGGCCTTTGTGTAGGTTCTTGTGTAGGTGTTGGTTCTTGTGTAGGTGTTGGTTCCTGCGTAGGTGTTGGTTCTATAGTTTCTCCTATATCTACTCCACCATCTATAAACTTTACAGATAATCTATTTATGTCGTTATCTCCAAATGCACCCACGGATACCAAGGCTACAGGACTAAATCCTTCACCGTCCTTTATTTTTACCTTTATTGTTGCAAATAGTCCAGCATTATATATTGATTCGGCACCTGTTCCACTGTTTTCACTGAACAAGAATATTATTTCGCCGCTTTCGCTGTAAATCGCCGTATCAAAACTCCTTGAAGGATTCATTACTATACTTCCAGGAATTATATCTACTATATCTAACACGGATGAATCATAGCCTATCACAAAGTCACAACCAACAATTGCGTTTTCAGGTACCTGCAAGAAATCAATAGGTATCTCGACTACATCCCCTACCTTACCTGCTACTGTACCTATCTTAACTAGGACTTCCTCCGGTCCCACAGTTGGCTCAACTGTTTCTGTTGGTGTTGGCTCAACCGTTTCTGTCGGTGTTGGCTCAACTGTTTCTGTCGGTGTTGGCTCGACTGTTTCTGTTGGTGTTGGCTCAACCGTTTCTGTCGGCGTTGGCTCAACCGTTTCTGTTGGTGTTGGCTCAACTGTTTCTGTCGGCGTTGGCTCAACCGTTTCTGTCGGCGTTGGCTCAACTGTTTCTGTTGGTGTTGGCTCAACTGTTTCTGTTGGTGTTGGCTCAACTGTTTCTGTCGGTGTGGGCTCAACTGTTTCTG
>JAAZML010000097.1 GCA_012798835.1 Clostridium sp. | reverse complement strand
ATTGCTTTAACTGTTGGTATTGCAGCATCTCTGATTAATGCTACCGTGGGAATTCTTTATGGGAGTATCTCCGGTTACATCGGTGGAAGAGTAGACAACATCATGATGCGTATTGTGGACATTCTATACTCCGTTCCACTAACCTTAGTCGTAATTTTGATTATGGTCCGTTTTGAAGAACGTGGCCTGCAGACCATCCTTCTGGCGATTGGTCTTACCTACTGGATTGGTATGGCAAGGCTGGTACGTGGCCAGATAATGGCTTTAAAGAACGAGGAATATGTTCTGGCGGCTAGGACTCTAGGAGCTTCGGATAAAAGGATTCTGATGAAACACTTAATTCCCAATGCACTAGGTCCTATAGTCATCAATCTCACCATGAGCATTCCATCAGCTATCTTTACAGAGTCTTTCCTTGCCTTTATTGGAATTGGACTGGCTCCACCTTTAGCTTCACTTGGTACCTTATGTTATGACGCACTGGGTGGCTATCAGATTCACCCCCATATGCTCCTTGCACCTGCTGGAATATTGTGTATCATGATGCTGGCCTTTAACTTTCTTGGAGACGGTCTCCGAGATGCTCTTGATCCCAAGATGAGGAGATAATCATGGAAGAAAGAATCCTAGAAGTAAACAACATATGGACATCCTTCTTTACTCATGTTGGTGAGGTCAAAGCTCTACGTGGAATCAGCTTTCACGTGGACAAAGGTGAAGCACTAGGAATTGTAGGTGAATCTGGTTCAGGTAAAAGTGTTACAAGTCTCTCCATTATGGACCTGCTTGTGGATACAGGTAAGGTAGTGAAAGGGGAGATCTACTTTAAAGGAAAAGACCTGACAACCTTTAGTGAACGCCGTATGCAGGGAGTTCGAGGTAATGAGATCGCCATGATCTTTCAAGATCCCATGACAAGCTTAAATCCGGTCTATACCATCGGAAATCAGATTGAAGAAGCCATTCTAAAGCACAGGAAAATGAGCAAGGCGGACGCGAAAAAATTGGCTGTGAGGATGCTGGATCTTGTCGGTATCCCCAGTCCAGAAGATCGCCTTAATCAGTACCCCCATGAGTTTAGTGGTGGGATGCGACAAAGGGCCATGATTGCTATGAGTCTCTCCTGTGAACCAGATCTTCTCATTGCAGATGAGCCCACCACAGCTCTTGATGTAACCATCCAAGCTCAGATTTTGGAGCTACTTAAAGAGCTCAAAGACAAAATGAATACCTCCATCATCCTGATTACCCACGACTTAGGTGTGGTGGCGGATATGAGCGATAAAGTAGAGGTAATGTATGCAGGGCAGATTCTGGAAGAAGGTCTGGCGGATGAGATTTTTTACGAAACGATGCATCCCTATACCCAACAGCTGCTTGCCAGCGTTCCTCGATTGGATATGGATAAAAGCCAAAGCCTTCACGCCATTCAAGGTTCCCCGCCGGATTTATATATTCCGCCGAAGGGATGTCCCTTCTATGAGCGTTGTGATCGGGCTATGAAGATTTGTGATATGAAAATGCCACCGGAGCATTGGCATACGGACACCCATTTTTCTCGCTGCTGGTTAAATCATCCTATGGCGAAACAGGAAACGAGGTGATGGAATGGAACCGTTAATTTCCGCACGCAATATTAAAAAATATTTTAAGACGAATGAAGGGCTTCTCAAAGCGGTAGACGATGT
>JAAZML010000112.1 GCA_012798835.1 Clostridium sp. | reverse complement strand
TTGGGGTTCTTTCACTTATCATCGTGACCTTAACACGCACAGTATTGTTTCCAAATTGTACTTCTATTATATCTCCAATTTTGACATCGGAACCGGGTTTCGCAGCTCTATCATTTATCTTAACCCTTCCTTTTTCACAAGCTTCATTTGCCAGCGTACGCCTTTTTATAAGTCGCGATACTTTAAGATACTTGTCAATTCTCATTTTTAAAAACTCCTTACAAATTATAATTTAGTTGCTACCATACAAAAGCGTTTCCCATTAGGGTCGTTCCTCGGATAAAAAGGTCCGCAAAAAGCTCTGAACATCAAGGTAAAAGGGTCCCCAAAACGGAAACCCTTTTATAGTAATAGCCTTTATAATATGACAAATCAATGGATATGTTCTTTTTATACTCTCTTCATTGATTAACCATATCCTTTAATCCCTTCCCTACCTTAAAAACAGGCGCCTTGGAAGCAGGGATAATTATTTCTTCTTTTGTTTGGGGATTTCTTCCCTTTCTCTCAGCTCTTTCTCTTACCTCAAAAGTACCAAAGCCCACCAGTTGAATTCTTTCCCCCTGTACTAATGCATCCCCGACACTTTCAATAAAAGCATTTAAGGCCTTCTCCGCATCTTTCTTTGACAGTTTGCTTTTTTCTGACATACTTGCCACTAATTCAGTCTTGTTCATGTGATAGTCCTCCTAATTTTTTTAATGAATTGGCTTTTTAAAACACAACTTTCTTTATTTAAATTTAATATTAGGCATTGCAAATCCCAGTTATAAAATATTCGCCATAAATTTTAAAATCCCTTCTTAAATACTCGTTATTTAGATTTTTTTGATAAATTTTCTGTCTTGGCTTTATTCCATAATTCATCCATTTCCCCCAGCGACATATTTTGAAGGGTTTTTTCAGCCTTTTCAGCTTCCCTTTCAATAAAATCAAACCTTCTTATAAATTTATCTATAGTCGAAGTAAGTGCAAGCTCCGGCTCTACTTTTGTAAATCTTGATAAATTAACTATGGAAAATAATACATCCCCTAATTCATCATTTATTCTTGCCACATCCCTACCCTTATATACATCTTTTAGTTCATCCACCTCCTCTAGAACCTTCGCAAAGGCATCTTCAACATCGTCCCAGTCAAACCCTACCTGGGCAGCCTTTTGCTGGATCTTATAGCTTCTCATAAGAGCAGGAAGATTTGCGGGAACCGCCTTTAAGACATCTGTGTGCCTTTTCATTCCCTTTTCCTTTTTCTTTATCTTTTCCCAGTTGACTGTTACATCACTAGCCGTATCCGCCCTTTCTGAGCCGAATACGTGGGTGTGACGGTCAACCATCTTTTTGCATATGCCTGTTATGATATCATTCATGCTAAAATCGTTTTGCTCCTCGGCTATCCTGGAGTGAAAAACAACCTGAAATAAAAGATCCCCCAATTCCTCACAAAGCTTATCCTTATCCTTAAGATCTATTGCTTCCAAAACCTCATAGGTTTCTTCTATAAGGTATTTTTTAAGGCTTACATGATTTTGTTCCCTGTCCCATGGACAACCCTCACTGCTGCGCAAAAACTTCATAATATTAATTAAATCTTCAAAAGTATATCTATCCTTCTGCATATGACCAACTCCCCGATAATATTTAACCAAGTTAATTATATCAAACACAACAAACAAGTTAAATAAACTTTTACCCCCGGTTTCTGCGTATTACGGTGTTTTCTTCGGAATATAAAAGGACCCCGAGGGTTATCCCCTTGGGATCCTTTTATATTCCGAAGCAAAATATAGAACTTAAAAATAATGCAATTATCTATTGCTCCATTTGTTTTCCCAGAAAACCCGCCGCCGATTGTGCAAGTTTCGCCTCAACCTCTCCCATATGCACCTCGGGATCTGTTGATAAAAGCATAACTGCACCAATGGGATCACCTTCAGAGATAATCGGACTTACGACTTGCGAGAAATATTTTCTGTCTCCGCCCTCTTCCGCTAAAACATTTATACTTGTTTCCTCGGGTGTCTTTACAATAAACGTATCCTTCTCCTCCATAACCTTCTCAACATCAGGGCTTACGGATTTTTCTAAAAATTCCTTCCTAGATGCACCCGAAACAGCCACTATCGTATCTCTATCGGAAATACAAGTTATATGCCCAATAGTTTTGTGTAGAGATTCGGCATATTGGGTAGCAAAATCGCCCAATTCCCCTATGGGAGAATATTTCTTTAATATTACCTCCCCTTCCCTGTCAGTGAATATTTCAAGGGGATCACCTTCTCTAATCCTTAACGTTCTTCTTATTTCCTTTGGGATAACTACTCTTCCCAGATCATCTATTCTTCTAACTATCCCCGTTGCTTTCAATTTGTCTTTACCTCCTTTTTCGTTTAAGTTGTTGGTACAGTTTTATTATTAATTGTTTATTGGAGTTTTATACATTACAGGCGAATTATGAAACTTTTCGACATTAAAAAAGATCGGAACCCCGATCTTTTTATGCTTAATTTCCTAAACTATATAAATCGTAAAACATGTGGTTTTATATCTTTACCCTTTTTAAAGCAAAATCGTTCTTTATGATATCATACTTGGGTTCTTTTACCCATTCACTTAATATATCTTCATACCTCTCCGATAATATAACATTCTTGACTTTTATTGTGGCTTCGGCATAGTTTGTCCGTTCCTCAATTCTTGATATATGATACCCATAATCAGTCTCGACTATACCCGTATCCCCGATCTTATTTTTTACTGCCCAGCTCGTAAACGGTTCTAGCTCATCTATTAGCGTCTTTGAATAATCCACCTCAATAAGCCCCTTGTTTTTTTCTGCTCCTGCATCGTCAGAGAGCTCCACGGCCATATCTTCCATATCTTCTCCTTGATCTATCTTTTCAAGGATTTCCTCTGCCCTTTTGTATACTTCTTTTTTTTCTTCATCCGTCATGGGTTCCTTGCTTTCGGAATTCCATGTACTGAGCAATATCTGCCTTACCTTTACCGTATCAAAAATATCTTTATCTTCATCATACCTTGTTTTCATTTCCTCATCGGTAACGGTCATCTTTTTTTGTTCTTCTTCAATAAATTTGTAAATCAACCTCAGGTTTTTGAAAATAGTTTTACACTCTGAAATGCTGATCCCATACATTTCTTTGATCGCTTCTTCGGTACCTTTAACGTTGTCAATTGAACCCGCAAGCATTTGACTTGCCTGTGCAATGCTGTTTAAAAATTGATTTGTTGATTCCTCGACCCTTTTTAAATCATTATCATTTAAAAAGATACCGTTTTCGTTGGCTTTCATAAGCTGTACCTTATATTCTTTAACGCTGTCTAAAGCCCTTTGTTTTGCAACCTCTTTTGCATCGGTTCCCTGGACCTTTGAATCCCAAAAAGCTTTTCTTGAGGCCTCATCCTCGAGATCTGCATCCGCTTCCATTTGGTACTTTACTGTGGAAAGGAAATACCTGTATTCTGCACCGGTTATCTTCTCATTTTCAATCGTAGCTACATAGCTTGTAATATTTGAATACCATATATATCCACCTATAACCAAAGCCAACACAGCTACTATCGAAAAAACAATCCACGTATTCTTGCTTTTATAGCTTTCCTTCTTCTTTCCCAATAGAATCCCTCACATTCACTTAATAATATAAACCAGCCATACATAGGCGTTGTGGCAATAATTTCTACCACAGACCATTAACTTGTAATGCCTTGAAGTTTTTTGCAAAGAAAAAACCGACTAAGTATATTATAATAAATTGTGCTCCTTACTGCAATTTTTTAATGTCCTGTAATAAAGTTTTAATATTATCTAGTATTTCGTCCCTTTTTATATCGGAAATTTTATAGGAGATATAAGGCTTGCTGGTAGCTGTAAAAAGAAATCTACCTCTGTATTTATCCATAAGACCCCCCAAAAGTTCAAAATTAATATTTTGTTCCTTTGGATATTGGAATACAATAACATCACCTTTTTCCTGGACAGATAAAAAGCCGCATTCCCTAGCCAAATGCTTAATGTACGCAATTTTGAGTAGATTCTCAACATAATCGGGCACATCACCGTAGCGATCTATGAGCTCCTCCCTTACATCCAAGAGAGCTTTTTCACCATTTATAGAAGCTATCTTTTTGTATATTTCAATTTTCTGATCCACGTCATTTATATATTTTTCATCTATATATGCGTTTATATTGACGTCCACCGATATCTCTATGTCCTCTTTTGAAACAGGTATGCCCCTTAATTCGTTAACTGTCTCCTCCAAAATCCTACAATACATATCATATCCAACGGAATCTATATGCCCATGCTGCTGTGAACCTAGGATATTCCCTGCACCCCTTATCTGTAAATCCCTCATTGCTATTTTAAAACCTGAACCAAACTGGGTAAATTCCTTTATGGCTTTGAGACGTTTTTCTGCCATTTCGGATAATACCTTATCCTTTTTGTAGGTTATATATGCATGGGCAAGCCTACTAGAGCGCCCCACTCTTCCCCTTAGCTGATAAAGCTGCGCCAATCCCAACCTATCCGCATCCTCCACCACAATGGTATTTACGTTGGGCATATCCAAGCCGGATTCGATTATGGTAGTACACAGTAGAATATCGTACTCCCTGCCCATAAAGCGAAACATAATATCCTCAAGCTCTTTTTCATTCATCTGCCCGTGGGCTATTGCAATCCTTGCGTGAGGGTTCATGTCCCTTATCTCTGCGGCTTTTGTATTTATAGTCCTAACCCTGTTATAAAGATAAAAAACCTGGCCCCCCCGGTTTATTTCTTTGCGCATTGCCTCGGCTATAACAATGGGATCGAATTCCATTACATAGGTTTGTACGGGATATCTCTCTCCCGGCGGCTCTTCGATGGTACTTATATCCCTAATACCCGTAAGCGACATATGAAGTGTTCGGGGAATGGGGGTTGCTGTAAGAGTCAATACATCCACATTTGCCCGCATGCCTTTTATTCTTTCTTTATGCCTTACACCAAAACGCTGCTCCTCATCTATCACTAAAAGCCCTAAATCCTTAAATGCTACATCCTTTTGGAGCATTCTATGTGTGCCGATAAGTACATCTATCACACCCGTTTTGACATCCCTTAGTATCTTTTTTTGTTCTGTCTGGCTTCTGAACCTACTTACCATCTCAATGGATACGGGAAAATCCACCATCCTATCCTTAAAGTTGTTATAATGCTGCTGTGCAAGAATTGTTGTGGGCACTAGGTATGCAACCTGCTTTCCTTCCATTACGGTCTTAAATATGGCCCTTACCGCCACTTCGGTTTTCCCATAACCAACATCCCCACATAAAAGCCTATCCATTGGCCTGGAGGATTCCATATCTTTTTTTATTTCTTCTATGCATTTTAGCTGATCAGTTGTTTCTGTATACGGAAATAGCTCCTCGAACTGTCCTTGCCATATCGTATCTTTATCAAAAGGATACCCCTTTTGGGCCTCTCTTTGAGCGTATAATCTTATGAGCTCTTTTGCTATCTCTTTTAGTGACTCTTTTGTTTTTGCTCTTGTTTTTGTCCAGTCGCCTCCGCCAAGCCTGTGAATCCTAGGCGTTTTTCCTTCTGTCCCTATATATTTTTGTATAAGATCCAGCTGACTTGTAGGAACGTAGAGAAAATCATCACCGCGATAGCGAATTTTTAGATAATCCCTTTTGGTTTCATCCACTACCAGCTGTTCAATCCCCGTATACCTGCCTATACCGTGGAATTGGTGCACAACAAAATCACCTATATTCAGTTCTGTAAATATGCTGATTTTTTGGCCTTTATCCCTGTTGACTCTGGTTTGTATCGGTTTTTTATCCTGCCCAAACAATCCCTTTCCGCTTATGATAATAAGCCCTAAATCCGGATACTCAAAGCTTTTATTAAGAACCCCGCAGGTTGTAAAAATTTGACCTTTTTCTATGGTATTGCTTGAGCTCTCCGCAGATAAAACCTCTATACCTTTATCCGCAAAAGCTTTTTTAAACATTTTACCTCTACTTTTTGTACCGGAAAATATGATAATTCTTGCGCCCCTCGTTTTCCAATCTATTATATCCTTCGCCAAAGATTCCAAGCGTCCCTTATAGGAATTTAAAATTTTAGACGTTATGGCTTTTTCTCCGCTCTGCCCCGAGGGAAAAGTATTAAGGTATAATATGTTTTTCCTTTTATCCAGCCTTTCTCGTAAATCGTTGTAATTAAAGAAAATTTTAATACTTCCCTTGGGTATTTGTCCTCTTTCAAATAGCTCACTGCAAGTATGTATATGCCCTTTGATAAACTCCTCCACTTGCTGTTTAAATTTTTTGGGTTCACCGATAAAAGTTAATACATCCTGCTCAATATAATCTATCAACGAAAACGGTTTCCCCAAGATATAGGGAATATATTTATCCATACCTGCAAAATAATATTGTTGTTGGAATCTTTCTATGTCGGCCAAGATTGCATGCTCAAGATTGCTCATGCTGATTATTGCATCCTTGTTTTTGCATTCTTCTGCTTTTTTCTTTTGGGTTTTAAGCTCTGCAAATATCCGCTGCAAAAACATTTCCTTATCGGGGGGTGAGTATAGAATTTCCCTTGCAGGTAAAATTACCGATTTTTCTACATTTTCCACCGATCTTTGTGTTGTGGGCTCAAAGTTTCTCATTGAATCTATTTCATCACCGAATAACTCTATCCTTACCGCCATATCCGAATCAATCGGGAATATATCTATAATACCACCCCGGACAGCAAACTGCGCTTTACCCTCCACAATTTCTACCCTTTCATAGCCAATCTCTATAAGCCTTTTGAACAGGGAATGGGGTTCTAGCCGATCGCCCATGGTTAGTTTTATGAAGCTATTTACAAAAGTCTCCTTCTTTGTGAGTTTTCCGCATAATGCTTCAGCACATGTGACTATAAAATTGTAATCATCATTTACGATTTTGTGCAGAGAACCTATTCTATCATAAACCGCATCATAACTCTTTGTGTCCAAATCGTGGAGAATAATTTCACCCGGGGGAAAAAGTATAACACCCTTTCCAAAAAGGGCTACAAAATCCCTATACATCTTTTCGGCTTGCACCCTATCGGGGGCAATATATATACCCCTTTGTCCCATGTGAACACAAATAGCATATGCCATATGAGCCCTTTGGGATTCGGAAGGACCCGCAACGGTTGTTGATATACCTTTCTTGATGTTTTCTAGCACATCCTTGTATTCATTCATCCCCAAGAGGGGTTCTGTCAAAAGTCGATTTTCCAATATAAATTCCATGTTAATAACCTCTTATTGAGTTCTTACATACCTTCTTCTATATTTTACCCTATATTAAATTTGTTCATTGCTGAATCTATTCCGGATCTTATTATTTCCTCGGCAGCATCGGAGGCCTTTATAATTGTTGAAGCAATCATCTCCTTGTCAGCCCCATGAAACTTCCCTAAAACATAATCCGAAAGTTCCCATCCCTTTGGGGGTGAGCCAATGCCAATCCGTATCCTAAAAAATTCATCGGATTCTATGCGATATATTACGGATTTCATGCCATTGTGGGTCCCCGAGCTACCCCTTGGCCTTAACCGCAGCTTTCCAAGAGGCAAATCCACATCATCATATACCACTATCATATTCCTTTGGGAAACCCTATACCATTGAAGTATTTCCCAAACGCTATCGCCACTGAGATTCATAAATGTTTGGGGCTTTACAAGGATAATCTTTTTCCCACCTATTAATCCCTCGCCCAAAATCGCTTTATGCCTTAGCTTGGTAAGCTTTATACCATGTCTTTTCGAAAGGATTTCCACCGTTTCGAATCCCACATTATGCCTTGTACCCTCGTATCTTCTTCCTGGGTTGCCCAAGCCCACTATAACAAATAAATCTTTCAAACGAAACACCCTTTTCTTTTTCCTATTATCATCATAAAATTTATAGCGACATTCTCCCCATAACAGTAATTTTGCCTCCCCTAAATAATTTGGAGAGGCAAAACAAATATTAGTCTGTTTAAAAGTTTTTGCCGTACTTTAATTTATTATCACAGATGTTTACTAGTCTTTCTGAGTAAACAACGAGCTTATGGATATATCCCCATATATCCTCTCTATGGCCTCTGCAAACACCGAAGCAACCGACAGGGGAATGACTTTATCAATCTTCTTCCTGCCATCTATAGGAATTGTATTTAGTGTCACCAACTCCTTCATTGCAGATTTTTGGATTCTTTCTATTGCAGGTCCCGACAAAAGCCCGTGAATACAGCATGCATATACTTCCTTAGCCCCAATTTCAGCCAAGGCATTGGCCGCATTAACTATTGTTCCCCCTGTATCAATAATGTCATCCACAAGTATAGCCCTTTTGTTTTTTACATCCCCGATAATATTCATTATTTCTGATACATTGGCCTTTGGCCTTCTTTTGTCAATAATGGCAAGGGGCGCATCTAGCCTTTGTGCGAATTTCCTTGACCTAGATACACTTCCAACATCCGGGGACACTACTACCAAATCGCTTGTGTCTTCAAACTTGTCTAGAAAATGGTGTGCTAGAATTTTCCCACCAAGCAAATGATCTAATGGAATATCAAAAAATCCCTGCAGCTGAGGCGCATGGAGATCCATAGTCAATACCCTTCCCGCTCCGGCAGTCGTCAAAAGATTGGCAACGAGTTTTGCCGAAATAGGATCTCTTGCCTTGGCCTTCCTATCCTGTCTAGCGTAACCAAAATAGGGCATTACGGCTGTTATTCTGCCTGCGGATGCCCTCTTTAATGCATCAATCATGATTAATAGTTCAATAAGATTGTCATTGACTGGCGGGCAGGTGGATTGTATTATAAATACATCTGCTCCCCTTACAACCTCATCAATATTAATAGCGGATTCACCATCGCTAAACTTCCCTACATTAGCACGCCCTAACGGAAGCCCCATTTTTTCTGCAATTTCCTTGGCTAATTCTCTGTTTGAGTTCCCCGCAAAAATTTTAATCTCTTTGGCATGTAAATTCATTTTATGTTCCCCTTCTAACTTAATATTTATCTTGTAATTGTGCTTATTAATTGTAATCTTTAGATTCGCTGCAAAATTTCCCCTGTAAATCCGCTCACTTGCCTTTTTTCGGTGTGCCCCTTTTGGTAACCCAGTCCGCTTTTATTATCTGTCTTTCCCGGGCAATTGCAAGGGAATTTTCAGGCACCGAATCGGTAATTGTAGAACCCGCAGCAACATAGGCGTTATCCCCGACTTCAACAGGGGAAATTAAATTTACATTACACCCTACAAAGGAATTGTCGCCTACTACGGTTTTATTTTTCTTCTGGCCGTCATAATTAACCACTACTACACCGCATCCTAGATTTACATTCTTTCCTATTTCGGCATCACCAACATAAGTCAGGTGAGAAATTTTGGTGCCATCCCCAATTTTGGATTTTTTAATTTCTACAAAATCACCGATTTTGACTTCCCTGCCTATATGGCTTCCCGGTCGGATATAGGCAAAGGGTCCAATGTTTGTATTTTCATCTACTATACTTTTACATACAACGGAATTTATTATTCTAGCCCCGCAGGCTATCTTGCAGTCCTCTATTGTGGTACCCGGACCTATTGTACAGTTCTCGCCTATTTGGGTTTTTCCCCGTATGAAGGTTGAGGGATAAATCACAGTGTCGGCGCCTACCTTTGCCCCCCAATCTATGTATGTTGAAGTAGGATCAATAATTGTCGCACCATTTCTCATTATATTTTCCAGAATTTTATTTTTTATTATCCCGCTTGCATATGCCAATTGCACCCTATCATTTATCCCGAGTACCTCTTTGTTGTCCCCTACCTTGTAGGCACCCACATTTTTGCCCCCGTTAAGGAGTATTTCGATGGTATCGGTCAGATAATATTCACCCTGGCTATTATTATTGCTAAGACCCGCTAGTGCGGTCTTAAGATCTTTGGCATTAAAACAGTACATCCCGGAATTAATTTCTTTTATATTTTTCTCATCATCTTTAGCATCTTTATGTTCAACAATTTTTTTTACAGCACCGGATTCATCCCTCACGATTCTACCATACCCATCGGGCTCCTGAAATTCTGCGGTGATAATCGTTGCTGAGTTATTGTAAGTCTTATGGAAATTGACTGCTTCTGAAATGGTTTCGGATGAAATCAGGGGCGTGTCTCCACAAAGCACCAAAATATGACCTTCGTTATTATTTATATGGTCCTGGGCCTGCATCACAGCATGGCCTGTACCTAACTGTTCCTTTTGAAATGCATAGCCGACCTGGTCTCCCATTTTTTCTTTTACCTCTTCGGCCTTATGCCCTACAACAACAACTGTTTTTTTAATACCCGCTTTTTTTACCGAATGATGAACCCATTCGAGTAGAGACATTCCGCAAATTTCATGCAGTACCTTGGCCTTTCTTGATTTCATTCTTGTACCCTCTCCGGCAGCAAGGATAAGCGCCATCGAATGTTCCATTAAAGTTCCCCCTTTTTACCCTTTCATGAAAAATAAATTATCGCAGGCTTATTTGCATATTGTTTGGAGTTTCTAAACCATATATATTTTCTCATTCTTTTATATATTTTTCAACACCAAAATGGAAACCGTACGGTAAACATAGAAACCGCACGGCCCAGGGGATATTAATAAACCCGGTAATAAAAAATCGTCAAAAGATAGCACCTTTTCCAACGCACTATTGCAATCGCCAGCCTGTAAGCGAAATCCAGCATGCGAATTGCAAAAACACATTGGACACCCCCTTATTTGACGCTGCAACATGGATATGACCTTTATCACATCATATTAGAGTCAAATAAAACCGGGCAGCAATAATGCAAAACTTTTCACGATTCTATAATTGTAATTTCATGTCTGTTGATATAATTTAAAAACAGCCAACTATTAATCTTCTATCTCTTCATCTTCTTCGTCTTCTTCCACTTCGTCAGACTCATCGGATGGCTCTCCATGCAGGCCTTCAATTTCATCTGCGGATATGGATTCGTATTTGTCTAAAATGGCATTTTGGATTTTGGCTCTAGTGTCAGCGTTTATGGGGTGAGCTATATCCCTAAATTCCCCATCAGGAGCCTTCCTGCTTGGCATTGCAATAAATAAACCATTTTGACTTTCGATAACCTTTATGTCATGGACAACAAATTCGTTGTCGAAGGTCACCGAAACAACAGCTTTCATTTTTCCGTCGGAATCAATCTTCCTGATACGAACATCAGTAATTTCCATGAGATGTTACCACCTTCCATTAATTGTGTATTCATCGTGCACTATTATCTATATTCGTCATTATATCTTAATTTCCTTCTTGTTTTTTATCATTTTAATATTTATTTAATAGCATTTCTCTTTACAATCATATTATTCAACATGAACGGATATTCGTTTAAGGATTTGCGTTGCATTATTGCACTATATTCCATAGCTTTTTATAGCTTTTTCGTCGCTTTTGTTAGTTTTAGTACAAATCATCGAATTTATTGTGTTAAACTACTTATAATTATGCTAAAATTTTCATATAATAATAATTGGGTTTTTGTTTAATATAATCTGCTTTAGTTTGGTTTTTATAATAGCCCGATTCTGATTTGGTGGCTGGGTACCGTATCATTTTTAAAGGAGTGTTAAAACATTGGAGCAAATAAATCTTTTGAATCAAATAAAAGTTAGAAATGTCCATTTTATCGGCATTGGTGGGATAAGTATGAGCGGGTTGGCAGAAATACTTTTAAGCCTTGGATTTAATGTATCCGGTTCGGATATAAAATCTTCCGATATAACCGCAAAACTTATGGAAAAAGGGATCACGGTATATACAGGGCATGAGTCCAAAAATATCGAAGGAGCCCAGCTTGTGGTGTATACAGCAGCTATTGATGCCCAAAACCCCGAGCTTGTAAGGGCTAAAGAACTCAAAATCCCCATAATGGAAAGGGCCTCTCTTCTTGGCAAAATTATGGAGGGATATCCCTCTAGCATCGCCGTTTCGGGCACACACGGCAAAACCACCACAACCTCTATGATTTCTATGATTATGCTAAAGGCTGCCTTAGATCCCACTATACATATCGGGGGAGTCCTGGATGCAATTGGTGGCAATACAAGAATAGGTGGCAATAATTATTTCTTGGTGGAAGCGTGTGAATATGTGGAAAGTTTTCTAAAACTCCGTCCCTATATGGCTATAATACTCAACATAGAGGCGGATCATCTTGATTATTTCAGGGGAATAGAGCATATCAAAGACGCATTTTTGAAGTTTATAGCCCCTATACCAAAAAACGGCCATATAATAGCCTGCGTCGATGACAAAAATGTTTGTGCGGTATTAAAAAACACTGAACATAACAAAATTACATATGGTATTAACTCACCGGAGGCAATCTTCAAAGCCAAAAATATCAGCTTCAATGAAGAGGGATTAGCCTCTTTTTCGGTCTTTATGTATGATAAAGAAATAATAGCTAATCTACAGCTTGGGGTGCCGGGCATTCACAACATAAGCAATTCCCTAGCCGCAATAGCAGCATGCTACACCTTGGGTTGTGATATTAAAAGTATTAAAGATGGAATCGAAAGCTTTACAGGCACCCATAGACGTTATGAACTAAAGGGTATAGTTGATAATATCAAGGTCGTTGATGATTATGCTCATCACCCAACCGAAATTGCTGCAACTCTAAAGGCTGCACGAAATGGAAACTACCAAAGGGTGTGGTCTGTTTTTCAGCCCCATACTTATACTAGGACCAAACATCTTTTATCAGATTTTGTCGAATCCTTTGAAGATTCTGATAGGATTATCGTTGCAGATATTTATTCTGCCCGTGAAGTGGACAGGGGCGAAATACATTCTAGAACCCTCGCAGAAAAAATAAGCCAGAATGGAAAAGATGTATTATATCTTCCCGATTTTGATGAAATAGTGGAATACCTTAAGGAAAATGCGTCCCCAGGTGATTTGATACTCACCATGGGTGCTGGTGATATATACAAGGTGGGGGAAATGTTTCTTAAGGAAAAGGAAATGATTGCGGTTAGTTAAATATGCTGTACAGGATATGAAAGGGGCTTTTTGAATTGCTTTAGGGTGAAAAAAGTCCCCCTTAATTATTATCATTTTTAAATTAATATGTACATCCCTAGTGCATAAGCCGCTTCTAAGGCGGGGGCGACCTTTGTTTTGGTCGAACTTTTTACCCGAATTTACTTGCTATTACCCTTTTGGGGGTCAACCATAGCAAATCTAATCTCCCCCTGTGCTGCAACCTTGCCATCTACCGTGGCAAGAACCTTGACCTTCCCCATTCCCATTTTGAACGTTATAAATTCCGATTCAAGTTTTAAAATATCTCCGGGTACCACCTGTTTTCTAAATTTTATAGATTCTATCCCCGTAAACACACCAAGCTTTCCCTTGTTTTCCTTTAGCATCAACCCCGCAACACAAGCAGTTTGAGCAAGTGCCTCAACTATAAGAACCCCCGGCATAATAGGGCTACCGGGAAAATGGCCCTGGAAAAAAGGTTCATTCGCCGTAACATTTTTTATTCCTACCGCCCTTTTTCCCGGCTTCACTTCGACAATTTTGTCGATCAGCAAAAAGGGGTATCTGTGGGGGATTATGTCCTGAATTTCTACATTTGTCATCATACAAACACCTCTTTCCAAAATTATTCAATCGGGATACATTATAGCATATCGCCGCTATTTTGTCATACAAAACCTTTTATTATGATATTGACCGCTCTACAGAGTTTTCGCAGGTATTGCAATCGGGAAATAAACCCGCATAAATACTGCGGGTTTAAGAAATTTCGTTTACGGCTTCGTGCCATTAGAAAAAATGCAGCAAGAAGCTATGGACTTAAGTAAGGTTTCTTTCTAATTGCCTGTATAATTCATCTGCAAGCCCTAAATTTACCCCCTTAGAGGCTTCTTTTGTTATTTCTTCATCAAGCATTTCCTCAAAAATTTCCCTTCCATAATCAGAAGGTATAAGGTCGGATTTGAAAACCGTTGCCCTCATTTGCTTATACATAATACCTAGCAACATTCCTTCAAATTCCCTACATGCCTCCTTAAGTTTCTGTTGATCTTTGTTTTCAACAGCCCTTTGGAGCTTCGTTTCAAAATTATCATCGGAAATATCCGTTCTCTGACCCCTTACCGTTTCAAAGGTAGATCGATTATCAATACCCTTTATATCCACAATGACCGCCCCCATTTGCTATATTGCAAGAAGATGGATTTGTTTACATGTTTTGCAGTATTCGATTTATAGATTACTTAGTTTATGCTATCTTTTTAGATTGTTAGCAATTCCTAGCATTTCATCTGCCGATTGAATGGCTTTTGAATTTATCTCGTAAGCTCTTTGAGCAATAATGAGTTTTACCATTTCCTCGACCACCTGCACATTTGAAGATTCTAGGTAGTATTGCTTAACATTGCTTCTTGTGCCCATTTCATCATCGGGCAATTCCTCTCCCGATGCCGAGTTCTTCGAATAGAAGTTGCCACCAACACTCTCAAGGGCATGACGATTTGGAAATTTCACAAGCCCCAATCTCTGGCCTAAAGGTACAACAACTCCATTCTCATCGGTATAACTCATTTCTCCATCCGATGAAACATTAAGCTTTGATATATCAAAATCAAAAATTATCTCTACACCGGATTCGTCCAATACCGGATACCCATCCGATGTTGCCAGCATATTCCCGTTATCCGATACACTAATTTTAAAACTTCCATCCCGAGTATAAACAATATCACCCCGCGGACCTAAAACAGTGAAAAAACCATCCCCATCAATTGCAAAATCGAGTGGATTATCTGTCTTTTCAAGATTGCCGTTTTGGAAATTTTTGAGCGTTGCCACCGGAGCGGTACCATGGCCAACCTGCAAGTTAACCGGATTACCTTCGCCATCTAAAAGATATGCCCTGTTTAAAGTGTCGTAGAGCATATCCTTAAACTCCACCCTTTCCTTTTTATAACCAGTAGTATTGACATTTGAGAGGTTGTTTGAAATTACATCTACATTGAGCTGCTGGGCTGTCATCCCTGATCCCGCCGTCCACAATGCTCTCATCATAATAAATTACCCTCCTTTTATCTGACTGCCCCTATTTCATTTACAGCCTTCTCTAGGGTGCCGTCCTGCGCCTGCAACACCTTTTGGTTTGCCTCGTAGGAGCGCATTACTGTAATCATATTTATCATTTCGTTTATTGAGTTCACGTTTGATTGCTCTATGTATCCCTGCCTTATAACGCCGTCAAACTCCAACTCTTGAGTTCCTTCAGTCCTCTCAACAAGATTTGAACCCACCTTCCTCAATGTTCCAGTATCCTCAAAAGTTCGTAGAAGCAGGCCTTCAATTACTTGGCCATTGCTTACAATAAGTCCCTCATCTGTAATGTTAAAATTGTCTGTTTCCAGTATAATGGCACCCCCACGACCCATAACGGGGTACCCCTCCTTAGTTGTCAAGTACCCATCCGCATCCAAAATAAAGGAGCCATCCCGGGTATAGCATTCTCTAAATCCGCCATCCCCTGTGGGGACAGCCACCGTAAAAAAGGATTCGTCTGAGTTGTCAATGGCCATATCAAGGCTATTGCCCGTCTCTACCAACTGACCCTGGACATAATAAGTAAAAACTTCGCCCACGTCGCTGCCTAATTGCATATTTCCGATCCTTGCACTAGGGTTGCTATTGCTGTGCTGATCGTTAATGCGTTTTACTAGGGCATCGGGGAAGCTTTCAAATATGACTGTATCTTTTTTATAGGCGTTTGTATTGACATTGGCAAGGTTATTTGACACCGTATCCATTTGCTTGGTGTTGGACAACATACTCCATCCGGACGTATAAATACCTCTAATCATAAGCGTCTCCCTAATATAGTATTCTCCAAAAAAGCCTGTCTATCAGCAAGCCTTTTTGGTGAAAATTTTAATTGCACAGGGTTTATTAGTCCCTGTATAAAACAATATCGGAAATATGTCGAAATGACTTAATAGAAATGTAAATTTTAATTGCCTAGCGATAATTTTCTCTTTTGTCAATTAAATCACTTTTTTCAATTATCTCTATATGCTCCAGTGCCTTCCCGGTACCTAATGCCACACATGATATGGCATCATCCGCAATGATAACATTTATACCTGTCTTTTCTTGTATAAGCTTATCCAGACCGTATACCAAGCTTCCCCCGCCCGTCATAATAATGCCTCTGTCTCCTATATCCGATGCAAGCTCCGGCGGAGTCCTTTCAAGGACCGAGTGAACAGCCTCCACAATACCCGAAATTGGCTCCTCCAACGCCTCCATAATCTCGGCCGAAGTAACTGTCAGTGTTTTCGGTAAGCCGGATATAAGATTCCTGCCCCTTATATCCATAGAAATCTCTTGCACTCTTGGGTAAACGGTTCCAATTTTTATCTTTAATTCTTCAGCGGTTCGTTCGCCGATCATTATATTATGCCTCTTCCTCATATACCTAGTGATGGCCTCATCAAACTTATCGCCGGCAACTTTTATGGAAGAACTTACAACAATACCTCCAAGGGAAATAACCGCTATATCGGTTGTACCCCCCCCGACATCTATAACCATGCTCCCGCATGCCTTTGATATGTCAACGCCTGCGCCTATTGCAGCAGCTATGGGTTCTTCAATAAGGTGGGTCTTTTTAGCTCCCGCCTGCATTGCCGCTTCTCTTACAGCCCTTTTTTCCACCTCGGTAACACCGCTGGGTACACAAACGATAATCCTAGGCTGAAATAGCTTGAAAATCTTATTTGAACAAACTTTATTAATAAAATGCTTAAGCATTCTTTCTGTCATATCGTAGTCGGATATAACCCCTTCACGCAGGGGTCTTATTGCGATAATATTGCCCGGAGTCCTACCAAGCATACGCCTTGCCTCCTCGCCAACAGCAAGAAGTCTGTTTGTATTTTTATCGATCGCTACCACGGAGGGCTCGCTCAAAACTATGCCTTTTCCCCTTATGTAAACAATTATGGATGCAGTCCCCAAGTCTATACCTATATCTTGCCCAAGACCAAACAATGTGCATCTCCCCTTCGACAACTGTATTGGAAATGTTAATTTGAACTATATTCATAATAATATTATCACAATATTCTATTATTGCAACATTTTATTTCTGTTTGGTGTGGTATTGCCCTGTTTTCTAAACATTCTGGTTTTTTATAATACATAAAAATTAAAAGTCGGTTTCCCGACTTTTATGCGTTTATATCCGGCTTTCCCTTGTATTTGGCCCTGGTTGCAAGGCCGCCCCTTATGTGCCTTTCTGCTTTATTTTTCTCTAATACCACTCTAGTCTCTTCTGCTAGAGCAGAGTTGATTTGCAATAATCTTTCGGTTACATCCTTGTGCACTGTGCTTTTACTTATCCCAAATTTTTTTGCAGTCGCCCTAACGGTTGCACCGTTTTCGATAATATAGTTGGCAAGTTCTACAGCCCTCTCCTCTATATAATCCTTCAACACTCCGCCCCCTTACAGTTGATGCTCTATATAGCCTACTGTCAATCCTTAACTAACCTTATCCATTACCATATCCCCAACCCAGGTATTTTACAGTCGGATTTTATTAAATCCAAAGTTTTATAAAATCAGGTAATATTGTATCTTCACGATCCGGAATAGTTTACGCAGCTTTGGAACTACTTTTGAAATACCTTTATGCTTTCAAAAAAGATTTTAATTTCTACAATAATATATATGCTGCCTTGAATTGACTTATGAATGCTATTATTTAAGCAGATACGGATTTTGCATATTATGATTTGGCTAATTTTTTAAGTCCCTGTATGTATTTTCCGATAGGACCTGCATATGGATATGTGCCACCGAGGCAGCCATAGTGAAGCATCCATTGGATATTTTGCTGCTAAGTGCGGGACAAAAAGTGTAAAATTCTTTTTGATCACAAATCCCCCGTAATCCACAGGATCAATCAAAATGTTTGCAGCAAATTTATCCGCTTTGTCCTCTGCTTCACCTTTAGCAAAGTCGTAATCAAATAATTTATCTTCAATATCACCATTCACGATGTGACCGATTTCATGGAAAAATGCAAACCAAAAAATATCCGCCTAGTGATCATCAGTAGGTTTAAGATGCCGCCATTATTCTTTTTTATGATACCTCGGACAGGGACTCTCGTTTGGGAAACCTAATGACCAAGTCACATTCCTTTAACGACCGGGGATCTAAACTTTCCGCATCTGGTTTAACAACAAGCCCGATATTACTAGATTACGAATGGCGTAAAATAATTAGCTATTGCCAAACACAACTATTTGGCCATGAAGGGACAGGGTGATTGTAATGATAGGACAATGGTACCGATAAGGTTTATATCCGAAACCTTGGGTGCGGATGTTCTTTGGAATGATAAAACAAAAGCAGTAACCATTGTACACGGGGTTGATGTGATAACGTTGGAAATAGGCAGCGAAATAGCTCTGATAAACGGCAACGGAGTCACCCTTGATGCCCCTGCCGAAATTGATAACGGTAGAACAATGGTGCCCCTTAGATTTATAGCATCTATGTTCAAAAAGAATGTCCAGTGGGGTGGCCCTTATCAACAGGTTATTATTAGCGATTAAGTTTAGCATTCCGGATTTCATATCAAAATAACTTGTGGCGAAAGCATGACAGGTCCAAAATTGAAAAATAAGAGATCTCCTTCTTGACATGAATTATAGAAAAACCAAGGGGAGATTTTTTATGCCAAAACCCACCATTCGGCTGGAAGGCAAAGAAACAGGGTCGTATTGCAAAAAATTAATATATTCACTTAGGAGCTTCCCTAGAAAAATCTGCGTCTCCCTCCTGCCTTCAAGCCATGACCATCCAATAAGCAGAAGATTTTTGGGTACTCTTCGGTGCTCCCAATTTGCGTAATAATACTTAATTTCCCTTCTTTGCCTTAACCTGACCACTGCCCCCCGCTTAATTGATTTACAAAGCTCGCCCAGAGAAGTGTCATAGATTATATTAATATCTGTATGCCTTTGCAGGTTTAAAATGTGCTCTAGCCCTGCATTATCGTCTCTCTTAGCAGTTTTGCTAATGTCGGTTATGTATGATGATTGGGCATATAACTTGCATATATTCCCACACGGTATTGTCATGTATGTGATGGGGGATCAAAAAAAGGGGGGTATACCCCCCATAATTTTTCTACCACAAATGATGGACTTGTTCTTTTATGTACTTCCCATAAACATCCTTTACACCAAGAAGTTGCTCTTTTGTAAGATCTGGCAATTTAGAGGAAAGTGCATTTTGTATTACCTGTTCGGACGT
>JAAZML010000093.1 GCA_012798835.1 Clostridium sp. | reverse complement strand
TCGCATGGTTGTAATCTATAAAAGTATTAAGATATACACATTCTTTTTTTAATATTGCATGAAAGCTTTCTATACAAGCATTATCATAAGGACAACCTTTGGCGCTATATGATAATTTGAAGCCCTTTGATTCTACTGTTTTACGGTACTCTTTTGAAGTATAATCGACTAAAGAAAAGGGATTACTCCCTTTCCCTCGTCTAAGAACCGTACGTGAGAGTTTCCCGCTCATACGGCTCAAGCATTTCTTCACCCTTTCGGGCAGCATTCAGTGATTTTAATATCATCCTTCTTTTTGTAAAATACTTTTCATCCAAGAAGGGGTTTTTTGAAATCTGTAAATTAGGATGTCTGTGTTTTGCCCATTGTTTTAGTAAGAGATATATTGTGTTATTAATGGATGAAAATGCTTGACTTGCAACCACATGTCTATGATAATTAGACCATCCTCTTATCACTTGATTTAATCTGATGATTAGTTGGGATTGAGTAACTGCTTTTCCTTCTTTTAGAATTATAGTAGAGCATTTTCTTATTAGGGTATTTATTGATGTCTTTGAAGGCTTGATAATTAGTTTCCCTTTAAATTTACGAAATGTCCAACCTAAAAAGTCGAAACCATCATCTATATGAGTAATCATTGTTTTTTCTTCAGATAAAGTTAATCCTCGTTTTTGAAGAAATTCACTTACCAGAACTTGTAGTTCCTCTGCTATTTCTTTTGTATTTGCTGTAATCACAAAATCATCAGCGTAACGTGTTAAAAGTCAAATTGTACTATCATAATTCTGTGCTAAAACAGCATGATAAAATCACCGTTAACAGCCGTGTCAGATTAAATAATCTGACTTTTTGTTATGCAAATTAAGATACCTGTCAATACTATAGATAAAATTTATAGAAAGACAAAAGGGAAAGCGGACCGAGAATCCAACTTTCCCTCAAAACCAAACTATGATAAGTATTGACGATTTTCTAAAAAATATAACCATCAATTTGGTTTCAAGGACAAATAACCTTTCTCACATGTACGGATGCAGGACATGTAGCTATTCGGGGATGCTGCATCGTCATGGTCATTACTCTAGGAATGTGATTACTCTCCATCAACATCTCTTAATTGATATCCAGCGATTTAAATGTCCGTCCTGTAACAAGACCTACTCAAGGCTACCCTGCTGCCTAATACCATACTTTATCTATTCATTTGATGTAGTGTTGTTTTGCCTTTATGGAGCCTATTCTTTATCCCATAAGGCTACCCTCCTTTGTAGAATCCTCCATGATATTAATCCAAGCTCCTTCATAACCATTCAGTCCGTTTCGTTCTTTAAAAGAAGGTTTCTAGCTAATATCTTTCTAATCAACAGCTACTTCGCTAGGCATGATAAATTTAATTATTCAATGGATTTATCGGCGTTTACTCTTAATGACGCGGCTGATATGCTCCTTCATAAGATCTATCACTTTGATGTCTCTGACTCTTTTAATCTTTGTTTCTTCAACCAGATCCGTAAACATTTTATGTGCCCCAACATCTAATTTATCATCTACTAAGGGAGGGTTATGCTCATTTACGAATTTAAACTCCTTTTTAGGACTTTTTTACTGCTTTATGCAATTTAGGGTATCTATACTACCCCGATTTATTGCCTCAAAAGCGGGGATTTATCATCCCACATAGCCTTTAAGCCCCCCGGTGGTTTATTTATCCATTTTCCTAGCAAGAATAGTAATAAATATTAATACGGAGGTATCCAAATGGATGATAAACTAAAAGAAAAAGTTGCACTGTTTAGGTTCTCGCTCATTGCCCCCATAATTAATAATACCTTTACAGAACCAACAATTAAGGCTTACCTTGAATCCATATGCGTCAAACTTTATGATGTTCCCCATTTAGGGAAAAGGGAATATGCACCGGCTACCATAAAAAGTTGGTATCTTGCTTACAGAAAAAACGGCATTGAAGCCCTCTA
The DNA here is from genome assembly GCA_012798835.1 of Clostridium sp. Taxonomy (GTDB): domain Bacteria; phylum Bacillota; class Clostridia; order Acetivibrionales; family Acetivibrionaceae; genus Hungateiclostridium. The sequence continues at coordinate 2,286 of JAAZML010000093.1, read as the reverse complement.
CCCCAGCCAGCGCAGCGATAAGGGAAATTCACGTTCGCTGAATGAAGCAACGAAGGAGTATATCATAGATGCCAAGATAGAGCACCCCCAGCGCTCCGGCAAAAGTATCTATCATGAACTGATTGCTAGAGGCATGGTTGCTTCAGATGATGTATCGCTTTCTACTGTACAGCGCTTTATCCAGAAACGGGGTCTTAACAAACTTAAAACGACTGCCAAAGATCGGAGGATCTTTGAGATGGAGTTCCCCGGGGACTGCTGGCAGACCGATATTAGCACAGGACCATATCTTAACATTGATGGCAAAAAGGTGAAAACATATTTAATCGCCTTTATCGATGATGCATCTAGGGCTATTATGGCAGCTTCCTTTTCCTTTGACCAAAGCTTAGTTTCTGTCCTATCAGTGTTTAAGACCGCAGTTCAAAGGCGGGGTATCCCCAAAAAACTTTTCATGGACAATGGGAAGGTATTCCGTTCGGATCAACTGCAATTTATCTGTGCATCCCTTGGGACTATTGTATCCTATGCTGAGGTATTCTCTCCAGAATCAAAAGGCAAGGTTGAAAGATGGTTTCAAACCCTGCAAAGACAATGGATGAATCTTCTGGATTGGCGCTCAATTTCTTCTATAGACCAGCTAAATGAACTTTTGTATGACTATGTAGAGAACCAGTACCACCAAGCTATCCATTCTTCCATCAAGGCTAAACCCATAGACAAGTATACAACCCATATTGATAGGATTCGCTTTGTCCACTCCAAGCAGGAACTTGACTCCGTTTTTCTATACAGGGTCACCCGTAAAGTTAAAAATGATGCCACCATATCCATTTCTAACATACTTTATGAGGTTCCGATGGAATTCATCGGTGAGCAAATCAAAGTCCGTTATGACCCCAGCCAAATGGACAAGGCATATATCTTTGATGATGATGGAAAATGTCTTAGTACCGTATATCCGGTCAACAAGATAGATAATTCTAAGATAATTAGGGACCGACCAAAGGATCCTATTGACTTTTCACCATTTAATTTAAAGGAGGTAGCAAAGTAATGTTTACTGCATATTATGCCCTGAATTTTAATCCTTTCACCAACGAAATTGACACCAAGCACCATTTTGAGTCCGGGGATTTCAATCAAGCTTCCGCAAGGCTTGAAATACTTAAAAACCATAAAGGAATCGGTCTTCTAAGTGGAGAGCCTGGATCCGGCAAATCCTTTGCTTTAAGGTGCTTTGCATCTTCTCTTAATAGGAATATGTACAAGGTAGTATACATCCCCATTACAACTTTAACCGTCAAGGAATTTTACAGAGCCCTTTGTGATGGCCTTGGCATTATCCCTGCCCATAAGAAAGTAGATATGTTTAAACAAATCCAAGAATCCATATACACATATGCATCCAAGAATATCACCCCGGTAATCATCATTGATGAGGTACAGTTTATCTCTAACAGTATCTTGGATGACATTAGGATTATTTTAAATTTTAATATGGATTCTAAAAATTATATTATCATGATACTATGCGGCCAACCCAAACTAGTGTTGCAGCTAAGCAGACAGACCCATGAAGCTCTAATGCAGCGAATAGCCGTCAATTATTCCTTTAAAGGGTTGTCAAGGAACGAAACACGCGAATATATTTGCTCTAGGTTTAAAGCCTGCGGAAGAGCCGAGCCACCTATTGATGAAGCCGCCTATGAGTTTATCTACACCACCACAGGAGGATTCCCAAGAAAAATTAATTCCTTGCTCACCATGGCTCTTTTAACTGGATTCAGGGAACAATCGCCTATCCTCGATTCTGGCCTGTTTCTAAAAGCTAATGAGGAGCTAGCTATTACCCCTTAACACAAACATAGGCTCTTGCCCGGCAAGGAGGATAGGGCAACGCTGGGAAGCGACCCGAGCGCCTGCTGGGATTCTATAAAAAGATGCAAAAGAATTTGGGCACATTGAGTTGCCCATTTTCTATGCGGTTTTCTTTTGCGTCTTTTGGAGAACCAAAGCGATAAATCCTGGGGTCTGGGGCAAAGCCCCAGGTACCCATAAAAAGGATAGTTTAATCTGCATTTTACGCTGTTTTCCCATAGGTCAATTTATTTAATCAGCCGTTTCTATGCCCTTTGGACCCCTTTTTTGTGCTATTTTATTATGCCTTTCTTAGGTTACTTTACTGTGCCGTGTAACATATAGGATTATCATACTTCCTCTTTAATTCATCAAGATAACCTATTTTCATTACAGATTCATTTTTAATGTTTTTAGTTTTTGGAT
>JAAZML010000110.1 GCA_012798835.1 Clostridium sp. | reverse complement strand
CCAAGCTTATCAAGATGCCACTCAAAACCAACATCCCATAATTGAGATAGTATTTACTCTCACCTGGTAACATCTCATCCGTTGATGCCTTGCCATGTATCTGTGCCAAAGATACACGGCGAAGCAAAACGTCGCGAAACATTCCCCAACCCATTAACAGCATAAATGCCCCACCCATAACGGCTAGCCATTTAGAGACACCCTGAGTCAAGAAACCTGTAAGCCCCGCCGCCGTGGCACCTACGAATAATAGTTCTAATAGAGCATGTCCCAATACAATAAGCGGTGCGGCTATTAGCCCATAGCGTGCGGTTTCTCCAATGGTAATTGTCAGCAAAGGACCCGGCATCATTGCTCCAGATAATCCCACTATGAATGCAGTTGCAAATAACCCGAATATTTCCGTCTTATCTCACCGTCGCACAAAAAAATTAACGTTAATGCTTCTGAGTACTCTGGATTTCTTGCAAGAAGATTCCGCCATGTCGCACCACACTTTTAAAGGTAGGCCATAGAGAGTTGCGAAAGGCTCTTATTCAGAAAGTGTTTTCCTGAGGAATGTTCCACAAAGGCTTCCCACGAGATCAGCTTGATTTCTAAACATTTACTTTTGCTTTTTCGCCAAGGTTCATTAACCGCTTTTCGTGTTTAACAATATTGATTAAATTATCGCGGGTAAGGTCATCAACCACAAAAAGCTTCCCTTGGGCTACATCAGCTAATCTTTCCAGGTAATTACGATTAGCTTCAACCCCTATACAAATCAGTTTTATCTTATTTTTGGGTATGCGAGCAGCTGCCTCTAAAGCGTCCTTCTGAGCATCAAAGCTCCACAAGGGATAGTTCGGTAGGCCATCGGTTATTAATACTAAGGTTGGATTATGAACCCGGGAGGAAGACACCAAATCAACGGCAGTTACTATACCGTCTGCCAAAGGGGTCATCCCTCCTGGTCTAATGCGTTTCAAACCGCGAATCATTTCCTGTTGATGCCGGGTGAACGGTACTACAATTTCGCCCCTCATCTCTTGAAAGGTTACCGCCGCAACTTTTTCCTTCCCAGTAAGCAGTAGGTGTTCGGCAAGGTAACATGCAGCCTGGCTCTTTTCTCCCACCATGCTACCGCTCGCGTCAATCAAAAGACAAATATCAACCGGCACGTAGGAACGTTTGCGATAAACAAAAAGATCCTCCTTGGCGATAGTCAGTCTGCTCTGGTTCCTCAGCAAGCTAGCTTTTTTTGCCTGTATTACTGTTTAGGGAACCGCTAGATCACCGGTCCAAGAGCTATCGTTAAGTTTGATAGTCCTATTGCGATTGGTAAAATGCAGGCTGGTCATCTTCTGAGAATTGCCACCAGTTTTAAAGTATTTTCCCGAACTACCAGGTGCCCGTCTTATTCTGCGACGCATTTCCGCTTCCAATTCGCATTTATTATTGATAAGAAACTGCTGTAGTTCCTTACCGTCTTTGGTTAAAACCTGACCCACCAAGGTATTCTTGATCAATCCCGCATCTTTTAACTGCTCAGTACGTTCATCCAGATCGCCCCATTT
>JAAZML010000046.1 GCA_012798835.1 Clostridium sp. | reverse complement strand
TGTATCAAATGCACTACCCACTTCTCCCCGGTTAAAACAACCTAATATCGTATTATCCTCAATAGATACTCTAAACAGCCTGCTTAAACTACAGACCCCAGAAAAACAACAAGAATTTTCGAATAACCCCCCCCTAACTTCTTCTAGTGTTATATAGTTATCTAAAAAGACTCTTTTTGCCTTTTCTCCAATCTCCCCCAATCTTTCCAAGCTGTCGGCTTTCTTAATATGTAATTCCAATGGTTTGCTTGTATAGATATTATCAACAATTACCCTTTGCACGCCATTGAAATTATTAACATATACTTGCCTAGGTAGAAATCTATTTAACTCCGATGCAACGGCTGCATTTTTGTCATATTCTTCAATACCCAATCTTAAATTTTTTCTATCCTCACAAAACATATATTTATCCAATATCTTTAGACTATTCCTAATGAATATAACTTTTCCATTTAAGTCCCCATTATTGTGTATGAATTCCATCTCTGGCTTGCAATACCCATTAATTTTAATAAGCTCCATAGGCTTTTCTATATATCGGTTTAAAGAAATTCCAGTAAAAAAACTTTGAAGTCGGATTAATACTATTTCTTTATCTATTTGCTGATATAATGAATTAGAACTATTAATTATCCCGTCCCCCACCATATTGTCGTATAAAACTCGCATATTATAATTCGTATAATAAGTACGATATGGCAACCCTGTCGGCGATGGTCCCTGAGTCACATTATAATATTCACTATGTGCAAAAATTCTGCTTTCTGGAAAGCTAGTCATAAAACATATACTTGTATTATCTTTTAATGAATTATCTTTTATAAAATTTATTGTTTGTAGTGCATCTTCAAATCTTTCATTTGGTAATCCAAAGTTGACACTAATGATTGGATTAATTTTTTGTTTCTTTGCATAGTTATACATTTTTTTAAGGTTTTCGATATAGTTCTCGGAATTATCGGTATTTTTAACCTTTCCTAATTGATCCATGACACGGCTTGACGCAGTTTCAAGTCCAATTACTATATCCCTAAAATTTGCCTCCGCCATTACATCGATTAGTTCTTCCGATAATAAATCCGAACGTGTGCAGCACCAGAACCTAAGATTAATTTTTTCGGCCACAATTCTTTTACACAATTGATACGTCCTTTCATTAGATACTGAAAAACAGTCATCAAAAAAGCATACCTTAACATCGTTACCCTTTATATATTGGTTAATATATTTCAACTCATATATAACATTTTCAATCTCGTGCTGTCTAAATCTATTCGATTTATTATTATAGGAACAAAAAGAGCAAGAACCATAGCACCCCATAGAACTTATGAGCCCCACGTTTTGGATTTCTTCTGGGGGTATTAATCCATCTGAATAGATAAGTCCCAAGTCATCAAGCGAAAAATTATCATCTAAAATACCAGTACGAATTATAGTTCCGTATTTTTTGTATACTATACCATGTATATTTTCAATTGAAGTATTATTAGTAAAAATATCTTTTAATGCAAAGGCATCCCGGTCTAATATGCAAACGTCTATTGAAATATCATTTAATAATTCTTCTGAAATGAATTTTACTACCGGACCAATTGCACATATTTGAACTTTACTGTCGGCAAGCTTCAACAAATTAATAATAGTTTTTGAAACAAAATAATTATATTCATTAATATAAAAAACAAGGCATTTACTTTTGATTTGGCTAATTTCACCTATCAAATTTCGCAGACTGCTTGGATTTTTATGAACATATTGCATCGTATTGATATCGTTCTTTTTTAGGTAGCTTCTAATATAGGCAGAATCTAGTTGATATTCCGCACCAGTTATATTTCCATTTAATACATTCATATAGATAAAAACTGCATCATAAATCATTTTTATACCCCACCATTCTGTTATATCAAAAAAATATGTTTTTAAATGTCCCCTGTATTATATCCAGCATATAATCAGCTTCCTGTTTATTGATTATTAACATTGGAAGTAATGCTATGCCAGTATCTGAATTCGTAACAATTAATCCGTTTCTCAATAACTGACTAATTATTAATGAAATCTGATCTTTGTTCAAAAATTCGTGTTTTCGGGAATTCTTTACAAGGTTTATCTGAATTATTAGGCCTTCCCCCCATATATCACCTACGTTTCTATGATAAGAAAGAATGGTTTTCAATTCATTTATGATGTATCCCCCCATTGTAGACACATTTTTGGAAATATTTAATTCTTTGTATTGATCTATAGTCGCGATACAGGAAGCACAAGCTAATAAGTTGCCGTCCTGAGTTGACCCGTGAAACAACATCCCATTACATTCCTCAAAAGTTTTGCATATCTTCGAGCTAAAAGCTGTAGCTCCAAACGGTAAATAACCACTATTTATACCCTTACTCATACAAATTATATCAGGCTGTACATCAAATTTATTAAGATAAAAAGCCGATCCTGTCCTATAAAAGCCTACGGTCACTTCGTCAAAAGCTAATAGTATATTGTTTTCATCGCATAACAATTGTAACTTTTCTATATATTTTTTTGACATTATTAATGTACCATACGAGGCTAGAATGGGTTCTAAAATTATTCCAGCAATCTTTTTTGCATTCTCTTCCACAAAGCTTTTGAGTTCACTAATACAATCCATATTACAATCAGGGTAATTTAATTTTTCTTCGCACTTTGAGCAAATACCGGCTTCAAAAAAGTGGATGTTCCCAACTGAGGGTCTAAAACCATCTATGTAGTTCTGACTGTAACCGCTTACACCCATACTACCGTAATACGTCCCGTGATACGATCCTTTGAAGCCCATAATAATATTTTTATCTGGATTACCGTTTAAGGCCCAATACATTCTCATTGCCTTCATTGCTAATTCTATACTTGCTGATCCCGAACAATTAAAAAATATTTTTTTAAAATATGACGGGAGGATGCTAAATAGGCTATTTGCACAAACTACGGCCACAGAACTTGTATTATAAAATAAGGAGCAAAAGGACAAATTATCGAGTTGGTTTTTAATATAATTTTTTATTTTATTATTTCCGTACCCAAGCGATACATTCCAAAGACCGCTTGATGCATCCAAGTACTTCCTACCATTCACGTCATATAAAAAAACACCTTCCCCCTTTACTATATTTAGCATATGGAAATAGTTTTTGTTAATGCTAGAGTAAGGATGCCAAATAGGATAATTAATATCAACGCCCTCATCAGCAATTTGTCTTATGTTTACAGTGTTCATTAATATCATCCCCCTTGTATAATTAATATTGAACCAAGCAGTGAAGGAAATCACTGCACATCTTGCAAATCTGGCAAGGGTATCAATTTCCCTTACCAAATAGAAATCAATTTTAAATATCAGACATATTCCGGCGTCATATCTTAGCCGATTTTGCTAGTCTTTGTTGGCCTGAGCCTTGATAGCATATATAATATTATCCGGACTTGGAGGGTTGGTGTAATCCCCCTGGGACGGACCATAATGGGCCGATTACCCGTATTTAAGAGTATTGATCCATTCCGGTAAGATTACATGTTTTGGCTGGTTGAGGCCAGCATTTGGCTGGTTCCTCGTGTCACATGCAAGGTTGTTTGCTTACACGGGAAGGAATGGATGCTTTAAGTCCAACTATTTTCTCCGGAGGTGCAAAAGATGAACTACAAACCTATTGCCGATATAGATGAGGGCAAATTCTTCAGTGAAATGGCTATTTTATCGCCATCGAATGAAGTAGTCGCCCGCATGAGAATCAACGACGATTCCAACGATGACGTTAAAAGGGCGGCCAAGCTTTTAAAAAAAGTGGAAAAGGACTTTGATTCAAGGCCACACGTCGTTATGGAATCAACCGGGCACTATCACAAAATCCTCTTCCATTCCCTTATTGCGTTTGGATTTGAGGTCTCTATCATTAACTCAATCCAAACTGATTCTATCAAAAATATTGGGATAAGGAAAGTAAAAAATGATAAAATTGATGCCCGAAAAATTGCCCTGCTTTACAGATTCCAAAATCTTGAGGCTTCCCGCATACCCAATCAGGATATTGAATGCTTAAAAAGCCTTTGCCGCCAGTATTACAAGCTAAGCGATGAACTTACCATGTACAAAAACAGGTTCACGGGAATTATCGATCAACTTATGCTAAACTTCAAGGATATCTTCTCAGATGTTTGCTCCAAGACTGCCATTGCAGTCCTTGAGGGATATCCAACCCCATCAGCAATGATTAAGGCCAACAGGAACAGGTTGATTGATATCATCAAAAGCTCATCCCGCAAAGGCCCCGATTGGGCCGCCAAAAAGTGTGAGCTGTTGGTTTTAAAGGCAAAAGAATTTAAACCCTTAAGCCTTGATAACCCTGCAAATATTACTATGCTTAGCGTATACATATCTGTGGTTAAAAGCATAGGGAAGAATCTTGACAGGGTTCTTGAAGCTATTCAAGAACTTATTGATAGCGATCTTGTAAAGGGTACACCTACACTATCTTTAACCCTTGAACTTCTTCAAAGCATCCCGGGTATAGGCCTTTTAACCGCGGCTACCATCATCGCTGAAATTGGGGACTTTGCAGCTTTTACAAAACCCAAAAAGCTGGTTGCTTACTTTGGCATAGACCCATCTGTGAGACAATCCGGGGAATTTACCGCAACCCAAAACAAAATGTCTAAACGGGGCTCTAAATTCCTTAGAAGGTTGCTCTATACCGCAGCCCTTGCCAATATTCGTACAAAAAGAAATGGAGAGGCTACAAACCCTGTTTTGATGGATTACTACAAGAAAAAGTCCCAGAGTAAGGCTAAGAAAGTAGCATTGGGGGCGGTTATGCATAAGTTGGTATACATCATCTTCGCAGTATTAAGGGATGATAAACCCTTTGCCTTGCGAAGCCCTGAAGAACATGCCATAATGCTTGCTGCTAAATTTACTGAGGCGTGATTTTATTCATGCCTGATATTTAGTTTCCAAGGTCCACTTACTTCCATAATGCCAGCTATTTTTTAGTTTCCCCCTTTAGGTGGCCTTTTGGCTATGCCCTTTTTTATTGCTTTTTGCAGGAGCCACCCAGTAAATCTTTCAAAAAAACTTTTTAAAAACCCTTGACTTTAATTAGCTGGTCTTAATATAATTCTTCAAAAATTTTATCCTATATTATCTAAAAATTTAGGTTTTTTTATTCGTTCTTGATAGAATCAATCTTAAATGACCTTCCACAATAGTTCAACGCCTCATAATAAATATTCCTTTGATCATTTACTGTAAATTCATCGGTTTCAACAATCGGCATCATACTTGTAAATGTACTGTATTCGCTTGCAACAATCCTTATACCAAGTACGTCTTTATGGGTAAACTGCCAGGTTCTAGGGTACTGGGTATTAAAGAACAATGCAATATCAGCTTTGTATTTCAGATACATCTTTTTAATAAGGTCGAGAGTTTCCTCCATCGTTTCTTTGGTTTCACAAAAATGCCCTATAAAGGATTTCCCTCCATTGAATAAGGCTACTATCTGCTTTTTGAATTCTTCTTCGTAACGTCTTTTCTGCACCATCTTGATTCCTCCTGTGATATATATTCTTATTATATCATTGTTCGGAGTTTGTTTGTCCTATTAAGTATAGCCTATCCACTTTTGTTAAACTTTCTCCAATACAAACCTTTAATAGAACAATCTCTAAAAAAACATTTTCAATACTTCTTGTTCGGTACTTGCTCCCAAACATAGATGGTGCAGCACAATAAATACATTTACCCGGACATCCTCTACCAGTGAGAATGTTTACACTCCCATAATATTTCCCCATCCCAAAATATTCCCTTTTGGGCAAAGCAAGTATGTCCAAGTCACTGATAAGTGCCCTGTTCTTGTTTTTTATGATTACACCATTTCTTTTAAAAAGTACCCCCTGTATATCATCATATCTAATATTAGATTCGTGGCTACTTATCGCCTCTGCCAATTCCACAATCGTAGCCTCCCCCCCTTAATGTAACAAAATCCACGTTATCCGAAGATATCAAATCATATGGTTGCATGGTGGTGTGTGCTCTACCCACGACAACTTTCAATTGCGGAAAACGCTCTTTTATTACTTTTAAGAAAGCAAGTGGCATTCCAATACTCCCATATGGATAGATATTTCGATAAAAATCGAATTCTTTTTTTCGATACAGTCTTCGATATCTTTGATTGCAATCACATCACATCACAGATCAAATACGCTTATTTCATATCCATTTAGCTCCAACCAAGATGCCAGTGATACCAACGCAAAAGGGGGGTTGTACCCTACTTCCTACTCATACTCTTTAGGCTTATATACTTTTGATGGCATATCTATTAAGATAACTCTATTGCTGTTTGACACAATATTAAGAATCTCACTTTCAACACTTGTCTTTAATCCTAATTTACCTATAGCCTAAAGTTCCACATAATCTCAAACATTGATTCTTTATAGTAATCACATAACGGATCATTCCCTAAAATGGTACCATCATTTGCAAGAGCAACAGCCCTACAGCCACCCCCACAAAAGTATTTAAGATCGCAAACTTTACAGTTTTCTATATGGTCTACCGAAAAACCATCCACAAGTTTGTGGGAATACTGAATAATATTGTTTAAATTGGGGTCTTCGAGACTCCCAAGCTTATGCGGGTCATGATGGAGGGAAGGACATGGATAAAAATAACCATCATAGCTTATGCTCAATGTATTACATCCCAAACTACAGTTCATTCTTTTATTCCTAAAAAGAACCTTTTCGCTTTGATCCGCACCCATTGTCAAACCCATATATTGGGTCTTTTCTTCTTCCTCTAAAAAAAATTCCGCAGTTTCCCTTTTGTAATGTATTTTTCTATTTACATTTTGAATGTTATTAATAAAGCCTTTTATCGACTCTGAATACTGATCTTCCTCGGGTGTAATATCTTTTTTGTTTAATGTTCCCCTACCAACTGGTAAAAGTCGTGTTATATGAATAGAATCAATCCTGTTTTCTACAGCAAATTCGGGTATATTGGCTAGGTCAGTAATATTAAACTTGGTAGGTGTAAAAGAAATCATAAGCCTTTTAACTCCAAGATCTTTAGCCAAAGAAAACTTATTGATAATC
>JAAZML010000045.1 GCA_012798835.1 Clostridium sp. | reverse complement strand
TTGGGATTATCTCTGGTAGTTTTCGGCAAGCCAAAAAGACGTTTGATGAGATTAGTAGATTCTACAACGAGAGTCCCATTTTGCGACAGTGCTCAGAAAAAAGACCCGTCAGACCTACAGATGAGTGTGTATGGGAAATAACTGGTAATGGTTCGATTATTAAAGCCTTACCCCTTGGCGATGGGCAAAAAATTAGAGGGGAGCGTTTTTATAAGATTTTCATTGATGAGTTTCCTAATGTAGACCGGGAGATTTTCAGCTCTGTAATTGTCCCTATGCTTGCCACCAGGAAAAACCCTACACTTCCACCGAGTGCCACAGATGAGAGAAACCAATTGATTTTAGCATCGACGGCTACGTGGCAGTTTAGTTGGGCCTATAGGTTATACAACGAATACAAGAAAGAAATGGAACGGAGCAACCCCGATTATTCCGTGTATGAGTTTGATTGCGATGATGTTGGGGACTTTCTAGACAGCAGTATTGTTGAGTACTCCAGGAAACACTCTCCTAGGATAGTATTCTTGATGGAGTACAAGCTCTATTGGCCCAAGGATTCGCATGGATGGTATCCTGCTAGTTTGATTGCTAAGTGTAAGCGAGATTTTTGCTTAATGGAAAAGAAGGGTAAACCCGAGGAATCTTATGTTATGGGGATAGACCCGGCTAGAGAGAGCGATTTGTTTGCTGTAGCAATTTTGCGTCTTACCCCTAACGGCAAGCGTCTCGTGTATTTGGACGCAGCGTCCGGGGCCACATTTCCCGAGATGGCGCAAAAAATACGGCAGTTAAAAAGGGACTTTAATATAGTCAGGATTGCTATGGACTATGGCGGTGGTGGCACAGCAGTAAGGGACCAGTTGGCGACGGAATCAGTTTGGTATAACCCCAGTAAAAAGCAATATATCGAGGAGTTGCCGATTTTACCTATAGATAAGTCTCAATTTCCCAATGCGGTGGGGGAAAGAATTCTTGACGTGGTGTATTTTTCGCCCAAAGAGATTTACCAGATGAACGCAGACCTAAAGTCAGACATGGAGCACGACCGTCTACACTTACCCAAAGAACCTATTTTGAATCAAGAATGGTCCGAGGAAATCTATGAACAGGTAACCAAGTTAGAAGAGGAATTGCGAGCAATCGAGACAACCACTACTCCATCGGGCGTGTTGCATTTCGATACACCGTCGAAGCACATGATTAAGGATAGGTATACATCTCTCTTGCTGGCAAATAAAGCGGCTAAGGATTACTTGCAGGAAAACGCCGCAGATAAGTCCGAACAAGAGTTGGCAACAGGATTTTGGCTGTGGTAGACAAAAAGGAGGTGACAATTATGGAACCACAAGATACGATGGGAGTGAAGGACGTTGAATATGAGTCAACTACCGGAGAGCGTAAAGTCTATTACGAGCTCGCCACTGGCAATGTCTTTTTAGAGCGGTCTTTAGCCCCGGGGGCACAGACAACCAGTATAACAAATATCCCAGATGATTTTCACGATTTGATTCCTATTATGAGGTATTATTACGAGACAGATTGTTTATTCGGCACAGTTGTTGATGTGCTTGTAAAATTTAGCATCGATAACACCATACAAAACGTAACTGATGATGACAAGGTTAAGCAATTTTTTGATGGCATCGTCGAGACAAGCAATCTTAAAAGCGTAACTCGCTGGGGTATGCTGGAGTATTATTTAC
>JAAZML010000024.1 GCA_012798835.1 Clostridium sp. | reverse complement strand
GTCTTCCCAGTTCTCTTCTATTATCTGCTTAAATATATTCTTGTCTTTCTTTTCTTCTTCTGTTATCACTTTTATTCTTAAAAACTATAACCCACCTTTTATACATATATTCCACTTTATTTTATATAAATTTTGCAATCCAATCAACAATTTTATTTCTCTGACATGTATTTTTTACCTACTAAGACCAAAGGCTAAAATGCAAATTCCTATACTATGAACTTAGGGCTATTCAAAAGAATTCCTCCCTGATTATGAAATTTGTTTAGTGGCGGAAAAGCGAAATAAATCTAAGATACTTTCTATATTATAAGATATAAAAACTGTTTTGAAAATCTTTATTTTATTCCAATATAAAATTATATTAGTATAAATGTTTAAATAAACCATGTCGGCGGAAGTTTCCGTGAGAAATAGTATGCATTTAGATTAGACACAATTTAATTATCTCATTTTTAAAACTTCATGTCAACACGCTTTTTTTTCCACTTCTTTTTGAGAAACCGGTTCTATTTTCTATCCTTTATAAATACAAATTTAATTATAATGCCCGTTTTGCTAAATTCTATTTTGAAAGGATTGTGTTATATGAGCGGTTTTAATAAAAAGATTTCTGAATTATTTGGAAAGATAGACGAAAAGATGCTACAAAAAAAAATCAATACTGCAATTGATATGCTCCAGAACGGTGATACCGATGAACTGGCAAAAAAACTCAACAAAATTGACAGAAGCGAATTACTTCAAAAAATTAATGAGTTTGATGAAACAAAGCTGGATGAACTCAATATTAATAAAAATGAGATAAAGGAGAAAATCAGCGATACAGATCTTGCCAATCTTGCACATCTTTTGGGTGAACAGGGGGATGAGATCGTAGACAGGTTAAAGGATTTTCTTGGGAAACCATAATAAGCATAGTTTTATAATTGAATTTGGGTTCACCCGTAGTAAGGAGGAGAAAAGCCAAAATGGATAATGATTTCAACAAAAAATTAAAGCAAGTTGCCGATATGCTGGGGGGAAACGAAAAAGCTGCAGAAAATCTTTCGGGATTACTGTCCTTACTCGCTGGAAATTCTGACAAAAAACAGGCCTCCCCAGCATCCCCCACCGGAGAAAAGACCGGTGATATAAACGCAGCCAAGGACGCAGCACCGCCTGCATCCGATAAAAATACACAAAATGGACGAAATGCTCCTAGCTCCTTCCCACCACCAACACATTCAAAGGCAACAGAGGAAGAAAATCGGGATACTCTCCAGGAAAATATAGAAATGATGCGAACAGTAAGAGCTGTCATGGATACAATGCAGAATATGAATGATCCTAGGATAAACTTGCTTACTGCCATAAGACCATTTTTAAATAGTGATAGACAAAAGAAAGTGAAAAACTGTATAAAGCTATTTCAAATGACCCAATTAACAAAGATTATGACTGATTATGAAAATACTATCTAGGGAGGTACCAAAAATGGTGTATAGAAGAATCCCGAGGTTTAGAAGGTATGGTTCACCCCCTACCCCACAGAATAATCAACAGATAAATAATTATGGGGATTCTAAACCAAAAGATATTCATGAGGATATAAAAAACATACCCCTGCCCAATGAAAATGAGTCTCCCGCTCCAAGGGAAGTGCAGGAGGATATTGGAAACACAGATCCCATAAGGACCTTTATACAGCAGCTACATATGGATGAAATAATTCTCATAGGCTTAATATTTTTGCTTATAACGGAACGGATAGACGATGATTTTTTATTAATAATACTTGTATACCTTTTGGTATCGGGGATAATCGAAGAAAATTTTCATACTGCAAAAAAATCACGGGATTAGAAAACAAGTTCCATTAGCATAAGTATATAGAATTAATATTATTTTTGCCGCTAATAATAATTTTCATCAAAATAGACAAAATAACTTTGTCTGAAAATTTTTTTTGCAAATATCTTTAAAAAAGGAGAATTGTTTTGCGTAAAAGGATTTTATTATTAGCTGCTCTGGTTATATCGTTATCTACACTTTTAGGTGTATCCGTTACCTTTAAAGAAGAACTCTTTGGGCTTTGCGGTTATAGCAAAATGGCATTATCCCGTTATGGCTCCACTGGCCAGGAGGTTAAGGATATCCAATACAAACTTGCAATATGGAAGTACTATGGCGGTAAAATTGATGGAATATACGGCTATAAAACCTATGCTGCTGTCCGAAAATTTCAAGTAAAAAATGGACTTAAGGTGGATGGGATTGCCGGGCCTCAGACTTTAGCCGCCTTAGGGCTCCCAACGGGACAGGCTCAAGCAGCCTCTGCCCAAACAGGCAACAAAGATTTGAATCTTTTAGCACACCTTGTACACGGTGAAGCACGCGGTGAACCCTATACCGGCCAGGTTGCGGTTGCAGCGGTTGTCCTCAACCGTACAAGAGACAGCAGATTTCCCAAAACTATAGCAGGTGTTATATATCAACCTGGGGCCTTTGATGCCGTGGCTGACGGCCAGATTAACCTTGCTCCTGATGCTGCAGCTTATAAAGCTGCAAGCGATGCTTTAAATGGCTGGGATCCCTCGGGCGGTTCGATTTACTATTACAATCCCGTAACCGCCACCAGTAAGTGGATATGGACAAGAACAATAGTCAAGGTTATAGGCAAACATAACTTTGCAATATAGGTGAGTCATTCTTGGCTCACTTTTTCCTTGAAAAAAAGAAATCTTAAAAAAAACAGTACGGCCATAACAATAAAAAATATGCTCTTAAAAATCCAATTTAAAAAAAACAGTATGATAAACCTTACAATACCCCCAACCCCATGTATGGGGAGTATCGAGTTTAAATACAATAACATATATTGGAATAATATAAAAATAGCATCAAGGGTAAAAATTCTTACTAAAACGCTCCAGAAGTATGTATCAGCTGCATATTTTGCGATAAAAAAGTGCCTGTTTTTAAAATTTAGTACAGCCGGAAACCAAGAACACATATATATCCTAAAAAACATGATTCCAAAAAACAAAATGGCCAAGGTTATAATATCAAACAGGATAGTAAGCAATAAAAGATCGGTATTGCCGTCTACAAAGGATCTGGAAATGGCAACCGCCGGCACCGAAACAACCATCATAAACATAAAAAACAACACACTAAAAAGGATTACTAAAAAAGACACAATCGAAAAATTCAAAAAGTGTTTTTTTACGCCCCTTAAAAACTCCATTTTAACCCTTTTCCTTTTTGCCAAAAAATTATTCAATTTATAAAGACACCCGGATAAAATAAATCCAAAAACAATCCCTGAAAGCATAATCCCAATAACTACGCATAATAAAATCCTTATACTCATCAAGGAATTTACTACTAGCTGGGATATATGTATTATACTGTCGAATATATTGCCCCCCTCTATAGACGAAACGCCCGATATTAAAGGAAATAAGAGTATGTATTCCAAGAAACAATACACCAGAGCAAATAAACTAAAAGTTATGGTTATATCTGGCCTTTTCATAAGCCTTCTAACACTGCCAAGTACCCTATCCATGTTTAGACCTTCCTTCAATGCATATTATCAGCTTAAAATCTTCACTAATTTATTATATAGTCTAAAGGGTGTTTCAGGCAAGATCCAACACATTTAAAAACAAAAATAAAACTTGGGGGCGCTGCCCTCAAGTTTTATTTTTGTTTTTTATTTTTATGGCTTCAAATAATATATGGCAATAGGTTTAGAAATGCCTAAAAACTGCAATCTTCTATAACTACCCTATCCATTTGATCCTTTACCCACTCTCTATCAATAACTCCTATCTCCATAAACTGTGCATTGCTTGCCCCGCAGGATACTCCGAGCCTAAAACAATCCTCCAATTTTCTTTTTTCTATAAGGCCTACCGCAAACCCCGCAATCATCGCATCACCTGAACCGATCGAATTGATGGCGTTAACCTTAGGCATCCTTGCGCCTTTGCATATATTATCCCCTATCAAAAAAGCACCTTTCTCACCCATGGAAACCATTATAACGCCAACACCATCTCCAACGATATCCCTGCAAGCTGCAACAATATCAGTAGTATCTGTAAATTCCCGATGCAAAAGATATTCTAATTCCCGAATATTTGGCTTTATCATATAGGGTTTTGCCTTAATTCCCTCACTCAAGGCTTCTCCGCTAGCGTCTAATATCACAGGCAATCCGCAAAGATTGGCCATCTCTATCAGAGTCCTATAATAATCAATTGGCACCCCCTGGGGCAATCCTCCAGACAAAATTACTATCTTGGAAATCTCCAGAGCTTTTTTGTATATCTGCAAAAACTTGCCCATATCCTTGCCATCAATGATGGGTCCTAATTCCAATATTTCGGTTTCGGTCTTTTTACTTTTATCGATTATGTTGTTGTTGGTTCGAGTTTCTCCAAGAACTTCAACAAACCCCGTATAAACACCAAGGGTCTTAAGCTGAGCCTCAATCCAATTTCCCACAGCGCCCCCCTTAAACCCTATTGCCATGCTATCTATACCAAGGGTTTTAACTATGCGGGCAACGTTTACCCCTTTACCTCCTGCTGATTCTACCATTTGCCCAACCCTGTACATTTCTCCTACTTGGAAATCTTCTATAAAATACACTTTATCCAGGGCTGGGTTCAATGTCACCGCTGTAATCATCGCATATGCAACTCCTTGAATAATAGTTCGCCCTATCTATTTCGGCAAATCTCTCCTATATTCTTTTACTCGTTCCTCTGCTTCATTTTTTATATTTTCCATCGTCTCCTCAGAATCAATATCATTTATTATGGCCTCATATACTCCCCTATTAAAAATCTGTAATGCCTCAGCATCTAGGGGTGTATGTCTATAATGGCGCATCTCCAGTGCAAGTTCCTCGAACATGGGCTGTATGAGCTGTTCACCAAAAAAAGCGTCTTCCCTTAACATTACCCTCATATTTTTTCTGGCTGGTATATACGCCGAAACCATATTGATATTTTCACCGCCATCTTGCTGTGTAACAATATATTCTACAAATCGCCAGGCCCATTGCTTGTTTTTGCTTTGTGAGTTGATGGCAAGCTTTGTATCCGATGCTGGAGCCCTTACCCCTAATGGGGGTCTTGTAACCCGCCATTTTCCGCCCTGCCCCGGCATCATTTCCTGTATGCTACCAGCCCCCCATGAGCCCATATTAAATATCATGACAAGCTCTTTGCCGTCATCGGTCTGTTTTTCCTGCTCGAATATACTCCTGCCAAAAATTAGTTCTGATTTGTATGTTTGTTTTGAAACATCAAGCATATCTGTGAATTGCTCGGTATTTCTTATAAAATTCAGATCCGCATCAAAAAATCCCTTAGTAGAACCCAAAAGGCTCATAAGATCCGAAGGTGTTTGAAAAATATATTGTTCGTTTTTCTTAAGCTTTGTTGCCACAGTTAGGAGATTCTCGGGGTTTTCGATAAAGTCGCCGAATTCTATTGGTTCCGCCGGAAATCCATTATCCCGCATTACATCATAACGGTAGTAAGTCACTATGGGCGACACAAGAATCGTCATTGCTATAAGATCCCCGTTTATGGCCCTATTGCTTTCCCAAACATCCCTTGGAAAATCGTCTTCATATTTTCCTGCTAGATACGGCTCACCCTCTAGATCCTCGAAATACCCCTCTTTAGTGTATTCACTAAAATATGCACTATCCAAAAGCAATATATCCGGTCCTTCCCCCAAAGATATAGCTTTTTTATACTCACTGCTTATTTGATTAAAATCAAATTTTTCAAGTTTAATTTTAATTTTAGGATGGGTTGATTCGAAACCTTTTATAATCGTAGACCACCCATCATTATAGGTCCAAAATTTTATTTCAACATCCTCATTGGGCTCTGTGATTTCGTTGGATTGCAACTTGCCGGCTCCTTCTGCATCCGCAGAATTGGCTCCTATGCAACCCGTTAAAACGGCAAAACAAAATATAAATATTAGTAAAATGAGATGTCTAAATACCTTCATCTTGGATACCCCCATTTTTAGATTTAATTTGGAATTTTAGTGGTAAGGTGTTGTAATAGGCTGCGATGGGCATAGGGTGCAGCATAAAAAATAGTAAATTCTATGTATAATATAATAATTCGATATTGTTTATAATAATCCTCTTTTATTTATGAAGTAATCGTCCAAATAGGGTATTTATATATTTTACAATGGTTTTTGATATTCCAAATAGGTGGTATAATCTCAAAAGCCTTTTCTTTTGGCCCAGCTTGCAGCTTCCTTTAAAGCATTTTGATGCTCTGGATCAACACGGTTTGTACCATGGGTTCGGCTATTTAAAAAATGAATATCAAAAACCCCATCCATGTTGTTGTTTTTTACAGCATCCAGATTATATCCTGCCCCGTATCCCCCACTTCTTGAATTAAGATATGCATTCGCTGCAAATCTATCAAGACCCGCATGAGGTACCCCAGCCATTGATGCAGCCATCTTACGCCCGTTTACGGTAAGAATTATTGGCCTTCTTTCCCACCCCCAGCTACCACCGTATATTTCAAGCATTGTTTTTGTATCGCCCGCCGTCAATGTTTCGCAATCCGCATGATTATAGCCATAAGTCCTTTTAATGTTAAATATGCGTCCCGTTTTGACATCATATACCTGTGCGATACTTCCTATACTGAATATGTTTTCTGCATTTCCAAACCAAGAAATCATATAATCGATACTGCCCGAATTTCCTCTTGTAGCAGTACCCGCTTGGGAGTCCGTTTCCCTCCTGCCCGTAAGTCCATCAATAACCGCAAAGGTCTGAGCCCCAGCAATGCCATCCTTTAAAAGCCCATGGTCAGCTTGCAGACTTTCCACAGCCTTTTTTGTAAGAACCCCAAAATACCCAGTGGGATTCACTTTAAGATAGCCGAGCGCTTTAAGATCCTGCTGCAATAACGTGACATTATCTCCTGTCATACCTTCTTTTAGCAGAATGTTTGAGGCGGATCTTGTTGGTGCGCTGCTTTGGAACAGATTCCGGATAAGCGAAAAAGTATTCGGACCCGCAATACCATCCTGCATAAGGCCATATCGACCTTGAAGTCTATGTACCGCCGATTTGGTTATACTCCCATAATATCCCGTTGGTTCTACGCTAAAATACCCCAGTTCCTTGAGATCCTTTTGCAGTTTTGTAACTCCGCTCCCGCTTGTACCCTCTTTTAATACCCCTGAATACCCAAACACTAGCGAAGTATTAACAAAAAGAGAAATAACCAACAAAATTGGAGCTGCCGCAAAAAATACGGTTTTTTTCTTTTGCATTAACTCTTCATCCCTCCTTATATGCTTACGGAGCAACTCGTGGGTAAAGCAAAGTAAATATGTATTCTGAAACTACTAACCCCACTTATTTCTCCGCCCCCCTTACAGGGGATTTAGCCCTTCATTATAACACTCTCAATTCTAACATTTTGTGAACACAAAATAAAGATGGAATGTATGTATTCATAGATAAACATAAGTATACCAGTTCAAACCCCCAGAATCAGTCACCTAAATGCCATATTTCATACCCTTATATATCTTCCAACAAACCTTTATTGCGATTAATAAAGGATTTTCATAGGTTGTATTGAATATATATATTGTAGTAGACGTCTTGCACCGTTTTTACAAGAGTTTCCTGCCCGCATGGGTTGTAATATTTTGTTTGTTTTGTAAGTTTTCCATCAATACTTAGTTAATTTTAACTCCTTATTTAAAAATAATGATATCGGTTCAATGACCGGCCGTAAGATGAAAGGATGATCCGGATGAAAGCAATTATAATGGCTGGTGGGGAAGGTTCAAGACTTCGTCCCCTTACATGTGATTTACCCAAGCCCATGGTTCCTGTGATGAACATTCCAATAATGGAGCATATTATCAATTTACTTAAAAAACATGGGATTTTTGAAATTGGTGTTACCCTTATGTATCTACCTCAAAAGATCAAGGATTATTTTGGGGACGGTTCAGGTTTTGGGGTAAAGCTTTATTATTTTACTGAAGATACACCCCTTGGAACAGCGGGAAGTGTTAAAAATGCCGAGGCATTCCTTGATGAAACCTTCATCGTAATAAGCGGTGATTCCCTCACTGATATGGATATCACTAAGGCAGTAAACTTTCATGTATCAAAACACTCCAAGGCAACCTTAGTCCTTACAACGGTGGACGTCCCATTAGAATATGGGGTCGTCATCACAGATAAGGATGGATCCATAACTGGTTTTCTCGAAAAACCAAGCTGGGGTGAAGTCTTTAGCGATACCGTAAATACCGGAACCTATATTTTAGAACCCGAAGTGCTGGATTACCTTGAGAAAGGGAAAAAGGTGGATTTTAGTCAGGATCTTTTCCCTTTGCTTTTATCAAAAAAACAACCTCTTTTCGGCTATATAATGCAAGATTACTGGTGCGATATAGGCGATCTGCAGGCATACCTTCAGGCGCATTATGATGTTCTTGAAGGAAAAATCGAACTTGATATTAAAGCAAAAGAAATAAAAGAGGGTGTTTGGGTCGGAACAGGTACAGTAATTGAACCTAAGGCCAAAATCAATTCTCCCTGCGTCTTGGGCAGCAATTGCCATATCGCTAATGATGCCGTCATAGATAGCCTATGCGTTATCGGCGATAACAATATCATTGAATCGGGCAGTTCCTTAAAACGCAGTGTATTATGGAACGGTAACTATATAGGGCATGGATCCGAAATTAGGGGTGCAATTCTTTGCGATCGCACCAGTCTCAAACATTATGTACATATATTTGAAAACGCCGTTGTGGGGGACAACTCTACAATAAATGAGAGGGTGGTAATAAAGCCCAATATTAAAATATGGCCGCAAAAGAGCATCGATCCCCTTGCAATAGTCGATAGAAATATTATATGGGGTTCGAAGCATTCTAAAAGCATCTTTGGTGAACACGGTATCTCCGGTATCATCAACGTTGACATTACCCCAGAATTTGCTACAAGGTTGGGCGCTGCCTACGGCTCAACTTTCAAAAAAGGTTCAAAGGTAGTCGTAAGCTCAACTACATCCAATTCTGCCAGAATGTTCAAGCATGCATTCATCTCAGGTATTTTATCAGTTGGGGTGGAGGTGTTCAATCTTAGCAGCCTTCTTACCCCCCTTGCCCGTCACGCCATAAACTTCCTCTCGGTTAAGGGAGGAATCCATATAAAACTAAGTGATGATAACCCAAATAACCTTAAAGTAGACTTTATGGATTCAAAGGGAGCAAGCATTAGTAGAGCCGCCGAAAGAAAAATAGAGAATTCCTTTTCGAGGGAAGATTTTAAACGTTGTTCCGGAGATGAAATAAGCCGTCTTAATAATGTTACAGATTTCAAAAACTATTACGTACGTTCTATATTACATGAGGTTGACATTGATTCTATAAAAGATAACTGTCCAAAAATTTGCATTCTCTCACCCTCGGATTTTGTTATTTCCATTGTTGTTCCTATGCTGACGGATCTGGGATGCAAAGTTGCAAGCTTTTCCTCTACTGATATTAGTAACGTAGACGTTATAGTTGAAGAGGTCAAAAATAATGGTGCGGAATTTGCAGCCTTTATAGATAGCAATGGCGAAACATTAGTTCTGATTGATAAAGAAGGAAACTTGGTGAAAGATGACCTCTTTTTATCGCTGACATCCCTTATCACCTTTAAATCAAGCCCAAATTCTAAGGTAGTCGTACCTATAACCGCCCCTTCTGTTATAGAGACAATGGCGAAAAGCTTTAAGGGTAGAGTCGTAAGAACTAAAACCTCTCCCCAGGCAGTAATGGAACAGATGCTAAATCATAATTTGTTTAAAAACCGCGAAAACATGGATCAATTTCTTCTTAATTTTGATGCTATAGCGGGATTGGTAAAAATAATCGAGCATCTATGCGTCAAGAAAACAACATTGACCGAGAGTCTCAAGGAGATACCCGATTTCTATATAAGTAAAAAGAAAATTTTCTGTCCTTGGGAGGTAAAAGGTCGTGTAATGAGAACCTTGATAACAGAAAAGAGTGATCACAAGGTGGAACTTTTAGATGGCGTGAAATTTATTTTTGAAGACGGCTGGGCACTTGTATTGCCCGATGCAGATATGCCCCTTTGCAGAGTATATTCGGAGGGAGTAACCCCCGATGTTGCCGAGACCTTCTCTAATAAATACCTTGACAAAATTGGTTCAATAATAAATAGTAAAAAGGAACAATGAAATCCTAAAAGTTAAAACTCAAGGCCATCAAATCCTTGAGTTTTAAGATTTTAAAAACCATTGCATCCAAAAAAGCCTGCGAAATACTTTCGGCAGGCTTCTAATCATTTTATTTTCCCATAAATATTTGAACAAATATCTTACCGTACCGGGAACTCTCCACGACTGCCACCCCAGTATAATCAAAGTTAGCATTTAATATATTCTTTCTATGTTCCTCCGAATCCACCCATGCCCCAACAGCATTTTCTGCCAAGCGATTTCCCGCTATATTTTCACCTGCGGTCTTAAACACCACATCACGCTGACGCATCATATCAAAGGGTGAACCATATGCCGGTGACTGATGTGAAAAATAATTCTTTTCTACCATATCCTCTGCCCTTAGTGTTGCAATCTCCTGCAATTTTTCATCAACTACAAGGGCCCCAAGTCCCGCCTTTTCTCTTTCCCTATTGATTAACTCTAATACCTGCTGTGCATCTTCGTTTATGCTACTCCTTTTATTATCAGTTTTGGACGTAGGGCTTGCCCCGGGTGCGGGTGTTTGCGCAGCTTCCTCCTTTTGATTGGATGTAACAGTCGGTAAAGGCGTAGTGCCCGGCGTTGCCGGATTAGATGCCGTAACCACCGCACCCGCCTCATATTGCTTAATGTAATTGGCCGATGCAGCCCCGACATAACCCTTGTTGGGCTCATAAATAACATACCAGTTTCCTATCTTTGCTAATACGTTAATAAATTGTCCCTTCTCTAACATACCCACAGATGAGTATTCGGTAGAAGGACCTTGCCTCACATTCAAGCGATCAGCGGTCACTACACCGCTTATAAAATCAACTCTTTGAAATGTCCCCGCTGCCGAAGCCTGTCGGGAGCCATCTCCTAGAAAACTTGTCCCCCCTATAAGAACAAGTGCTGTGACAACTAATAAGACTATCTTCCTGTTCATAAAATCCCTCCGCTTATCAAATTAATCGCAAAATAAAATTCATTTCACTGATTATTCTGCCGATGGAGTTACCTGCGATGCCTATTTAGTGGCTGTATATTGTGTCTTTAATGCAAATTAATAATACATCGCAATTAACTTCAATGCTTATAGTATTGACAAATTTAGTTGAATTATTTACATAAGCATCTCAAAATTATTTTTTTGTTTTTTTCCTCTTATTAGATTTTGTCACAGCCTAACGTCTATGCTAAGGCCTCTCCTATTTCCCTTTTCACTTTTTCTATTACCTCTTTTACAAGGACTTCATCAAAGTCCTTTTTATCCCTCATTTTGTATTCTATGATGCCTTCCCCCGATTTCTTTCCCACGGTTATTCTAATTGGTATACCTATAAGATCCGCATCCTTAAACTTAACTCCCGGCCTTTCATCCCTATCGTCTAACAACACTTCAATTCCGCTATTTATAAGCTCCTTGTATATCTTTTCGGCCGTTTCCATCTGAACACGATCAGTTGTATTTACAGGAACAACAATTACATGATATGGTGCTATCGCCATCGGCCATATAATACCATTGTCATCGTTGTTTTGTTCAATTACAGCTGCCATACTCCTATTCACACCAATGCCGTAGCACCCCATAACCATCAGATTTTCCTTACCATCTTCGTCAAGGTATACACAATCCAAAGCTTTGGAATACTTAGTTCCTAGCTTGAATATATGACCCACCTCTATGCCTAATTCCACCTTAACAGGGGCACTGCATTTGGGGCATGGCTCACCTTCCTTAATCGTTCTTATATCTTTTATATATTTGGGTTTAAAATCCCTGTTTATATTAACGTTCCTGTAATGAAAACCTGTATCATTGGCGCCTGCAATAAAATTTTTCATATGCTCTATCTCAAGATCAGCAACAATATCAATATCCAAATCCACAGGCCCTGCAAATCCAACGGCTGCACCTGTTATCTGCTCAACTTGACTATTATCGGCCATTTCAAGCTCCACACATCCCAAAAGATTTGCAAGCTTTGTCTCGTTTATTTCCCTGTCGCCCCTTATCATAGCTGCAACCAGCCTGTCATCTGCTTTGTAAATTAGGGTTTTGACAAATTCCTTTGCCGAACATCCAAAAAACCTCATAAGTTCTTCAATAGTACGGGCATTTGGGGTCGAAACCTTCTCTATTTTTAATTCGTCCTGGGGTTGCCCGCTATCAGTGCACGGGCCCTTAGAGATACATTCTGCTTTTTCATCGCTGGCAGCATATCCACAATTTTCGCAGTATACTATGCCCGATTCCCCCACATCCGATTTTACCATGAACTCCTGGGAGCCGGTTCCACCCATCGATCCTGTATCCGCATCAACCGTTATATAGTCCAAACCTAAACGATCAAATATCCTTCGATATGCCTCATACATTTTTGCATAGGATATATCCAAACCCTTTTCATCCCTGTCAAAGCTATATGCATCCTTCATCACGAATTCACGGGATCTCATGACACCGAACCGCGGTCTTCTTTCGTCCCTATATTTCGTCTGAATCTGGTAAAGAGTGAGGGGCAATGCTCGATAGGATCTTGTAGCACTTTTTACTGTATCAGTGAATATTTCCTCATGGGTTGGTCCTAGGCAAAATTCCCTGCCCCCCCTATCCTTTAGTT
The DNA here is from genome assembly GCA_012798835.1 of Clostridium sp. Lineage (GTDB taxonomy): Bacteria > Bacillota > Clostridia > Acetivibrionales > Acetivibrionaceae > Hungateiclostridium. Next base: position 11,085 of record JAAZML010000024.1, on the reverse strand, counting down.
TAAACATTTCAGCCCCGAAGACCTCCCAGCGTCCGGATGCCTTATAGGCTTCAGCAGGAAGAAGAGCCGACATTATAAGTTCTTGTCCTCCCGCCCTATCCATTTCCTCCCTTACAACCTGCTCAATTTTTCTAAAAACTCTGTAACCCAGGGGCAAAAAAGAATAAATGCCTGATGCCAGCTTTCTAATAAGCCCCGCCCTTAGCATAAGTCTATGGCTGGCTATTTCAGCTTCCGCCGGCACCTCTCTTAGTGTGTGGAAAAACATATTGGATACCCTCATAATTAAATCCTCCTCAAATAAAAAACTCGGGATATCAGATCCCTTAGCTTTTAAGGCTTCAACCTTATTTATAACCTTCCGTCTATATATTTTGCAATACACATTTTACATTGATTTTGAATATTGCAAAATATACAGCTTTGCGGAAGAAACCCGTATGCCTTTGTTTTCACAACTTAATATTAATATACTCTGTTATACTATGTCAAGGGTGGGACTGGATCGGGCAGATAACACTTTGGTCACAGTCTATCTTCTTATTTGCAAACATTAAAAATTAAGGGATATTGCTGTGATTATTGACTCAGGTATAGTTTTCTTTCCTAAAAAAAAATTTTATGTTATACTGACAATAACAGAAATACATATTCTCGGATTATTTTATTGTAGGGGTGCATATTTATGAGAGTTGCCATAGGACAAGACAGTCATAGATTTGATTTTAGTGATAAAAATAAGAAACTAATGCTTGCTGGGGTTTACTTTGAAAACCATCCCCCACTTGAGGGAAACAGCGATGCGGATGTTGTTCTCCATTCGATTACTAATGCTGTTTCTGGTATTACCTGTGTAAACATACTAGGTCCAATAAGTGATGAGTTATGTCTTAAAAAGGGTATTAAGGATAGCAGCGTATATCTCAAAGAATCCCTCAAATATCTAAATGGAATGAAAATAATCCATGTATCCATATCAATAGAATGTTTGACTCCAAAGATTACCCCAAAAATTCCGGAGATGAGAAGCAGTATATCAAGGTTGTTGGACATACCAAAAGATTCTATAGGGATAACTGCTACCACCGGTGAAGGATTAACCCAGTTTGGGCAAGGCAAAGGAATACAGGTATTTAGCTGCGTCACTGCAAAATAAATTCTAACAAAGCCCACCATTGTACATATGTACAAATCTCCAATTATATAAATTTATGGATCGTGGAGGAGTCTTATTTTTTTGACGGCAAAAATGCTAATCATATTCTTGGCGATTCAGCCTACCCTAAAGGGGAATGCTGATGGTAACACTCGTTCCAACATCTTTTTTGCTATCTATCATCATTGTTCCTTTGAATTTTCCCCTTATGGTTGAATATGACATATAAACCCCTATCCCAGTACCGTCCTTCCCCTTGGTTGTTATCATCTGTTTGAAAAGTTTTTTCTTAACTTCCTCGCCTATTCCACAACCATAATCTCGCACAATGATTTCTAAATACCGCCCCTTTTTATTAAATAAGAAGTCGATTTTGCCTCCCCTTCCATTATAAGACTCGATTGCATTGTAAATTAGGTTGTTCAAAACCTGTACCAGATTGTTTATTTCGCCTTTTATCAATGTATCCTCTTCAACATTTAGTTCAATATTCAGCTCACAATTATAATGCTTAAACTCATATTTCATAAGTATCTCAATCCTTTGCAGGAGCTGTCCCACAGTAAAATTCTCACTTGTAGAATCATTTAGCTTAACCGCTTGTCCCTTCACCGCTGATATTACATTGGAAATATACGAACAGTAATCGGCAATTTCCTCAATCCCTGTATCCATTTTATTTGCATTGGCGTGATGGAAATCCATTTCTTCTTTATTGGCGATGATGGAATTTTCGTATTGTTTTATGCTGTCCTCTAATTCGAGCAAGCCCCGTTCAATCGAACTTATAGGGGTCCTGAAATTAACTGCTATACCGCTTATAAGGCCCCCTAGGGATGCAAGTCTTTCCCTCTCCATCAAAATTTCATGTCTTCTTGTATATTTTTTCCCCAGATAGCTATTGTAGATCTTCAAGATAAATACGGAAATTAGAAAGGCCCCTGCAACACACAAAATTCCTACTAGGATCATATTATCCCTAGCATTTTTTATTTTTGTGGTTATTGACTTTACCGGCGTTAAACTAAACACACTCCATCCAAGGCTATTTCCATTTATCTCACCTATTGTACTGCATGTAATGACATAATTCTCATTTCCCAATTCCTTAACAAAGGATCCCGTCTTTTGTTTTAGTATATCTTTTAAATAAAGATCGTATTTCGAATAATCCTTTTTTCCGTTTCTTTCTCTATTGGGTATATTAATTACATAGTTCGCATCTTCGCCTATTATGTACAATTCTCCATTGTAGGGGAGATCTATTTCGGATATAACATCATAAAGGTACGATTCTTTAATATTTATAAGGAAAAAACCCAATTGCCTGCCATACCCATCCCTTATGCTTTTTATAAACGAAATCACCAGTGAATTATCTGTATATGTAGAGGTGGATGAAACTTCAGTCTGGTAAGTATCCAACCACATAGAATTTTTACTGCCGTATTCGAACCTTTTTATGGCGTAATATGACAGTGCATTATCCTGTGCCTTTTTTTTAACCTCACTAGTTGTTATGTATTCGCCAGAGTTTGTCACTACTGCTGCATCTGCAATATCCGTCCTTGTTCTTATGCGGCTGTTCAAAATCCCCTCTATTTTTCTTTCGGATTTGGATTTTTCATGTCCCATTGGCAGGGTGTAGTATGTTTCCATGCATTCGTTGAATAAAGTATCTGTCAATACATCCTGGGCCACATTGTCCACATCCTCTAGCATTACCTGAATACTGCTCGAAATTTGCCTAATAAGCATTTGTGAATCGTTTTGGGCGTGCTCTACCATAGCATTTAATATTGTGTCAAAAGAAATATAGCTGATTATGCAAACCAAAATTGTCACCACAATAATAACTGCAAAATTTATTCCCCAGTGTTTACCTGTCTTATAGATGTTTTCCTTGTTTTTAGGGAACCCGATTTTTTGGTCTTCTCGTTTCATATATCTTTTTCCACCACCTATTTGCTACCTCTTTATAGAACCTGGAATGGAAATACATACCTCACTTCCTTTGCCTTCCTCACTTTCAATCCACATCGAACCCCCGAATTTTCCCTTTATTGTAGAATAAGACATGTATAGACCCAAACCCGTTCCGTTTTTTCCCTTGGTGGTTATCATTTCCTTAAAAAGCTTCTTTTTCACCTTATCGGGTATTCCCATGCCATAATCCTTCACCCGTATTTCTATGTTCTGCCCCTTTTTTACCATAAAAATATCGATAATGCCGCCGCCATTATTATATGCCTCAATGGCATTGGAGATCAGATTGTTTATTACCTGGACAAGGTTATTTATTTCTCCCCCGATTAAAGTTTTCGTATCAAGCTCCAAATGCATCTTCATCCTGCACTGATGCATTTTTAGCTCATGCTCCATAAGGATTTCCACCCTTTTTAATAATTCCTTTATTGAAAAACCTAAATTCGAAGATTCATTCACACTAACTGTATGACCCTTTACCGTAGAAATGATTTCAGACATATAAGAGCAGTAGGGCTTTATTTTATCAATCCATTCCTTCATCTCTGATGCAATTTCGCGATGATCCTCGGGAGTAACTTCATCATCCCCGATGGAACACCTATATTCCTCCACCAAATCCTTTATACCCTCTAGCCCCCCCGCTATGGACATTATGGGGGTTTTAAAATTATGTGCTATACCCCCTATTAATTGCCCCAAGGAGGCGAGCCTTTCCCGTTCGAGTACTATTGCATGTCTTTCGGAATAACTCTTATCCAAAAAAATGTTGTACAGCCTTGTTATAAAACCTGTTAACACAAAACCCACTGCTACACATGCAAGCCCTATAAAAAACAGACGTTTTCCAGCTTTTACAACACTGCTTGTTATTGAGGAAACAGGAGTCATTTCTATAATTGTCCAGCCTAATTCAGTGCCTTTTATTTCATTAATAGTTTGAAACGTAATGAGATATTCCTTATTGTCAACCTTCCGAATCTCCTTACCTTCCCCCCCTACAACTTGGTTTATAAACTCATATTCCGCTTTTTTAGCATTCTTATTCCTATCCTGGGGGTTTAAAACATAGCTGCCATCGCTGCCTACGATGAATATTCTTCCATCATCCGTGGGATTTATATCCGAAACAATATTATAAAGATATGATTCGCTTATATTGATAAGCAGCATCCCTTTGCTTTTTAAGCTTCCCGAGGCATATATCCCTTTCATTAGTGAAAACACCTGTCCGTTTTCTGAATACATGCGTGTCGAATTAATATCCGTCGTATATGTACCTAACCATAATGAACCCCTCTGGCTTTTGACATAACTACCCGCCACATAACTTGAAAAAATGTCCTGAGCTACATTCGGTCCCAACACTCCTGATGAAATATAGTCTCCCTGGTTTGTTATAACCGCTATCTCAATTATATCTTCCCTCATCTTAACGCGATTATTTAGTATCTCCTGTATACCACGGGCGTTTGCCGCTTTAGCATGGATGTCTTCCATATCATCATGCTGGCTTACACCCAATGCAATGGTATCGTCCCTTGATAATGTCATAGCTATCTCGTCAAAACTATTTAAGATTGTTTCTAAATTCCTACAGGTTTGTTTAATGAGCTCAGCCGAGCTTGCCTTTGCATGGCTTAGCATCGAATCCGAAATCATTCCAAATGAGGCAAGCCCTACAGCGGATATAGATAAAACCACTATTAGGGCAAAACCTATGTTTAGCTTCCAGGTAGTGCCACCACTGCCTTGGAGGGAAGCATCAGAAATATCAGGAACTGAACTCTTTCGCTTGGAAAACATAAATTGATCCTCCATCACTGACCCTAAATGATACTGCCTTGCATACAAAACGCAAAATTTTTTTGAGGTTCTATGAGTCGGATTGTGAAAATCATCAATGCAGTGCAGGGATGATCTTGAAAATACTGGTATTGAAAATGGCTTCTCCAAAACAAAGCCGTCTATCTTTTATTCTACATAAGGTACCCTAATTCCTCCTTATTAATCTTCATTAGGTATAGTACAATTTCCCCATTTTAACGTCTAAAAATAAACTTTTCTTTCTTAAAAAGAGACGAAGCCAGCCATAGACTGATTGCTACGTACACCATGGAAGATACCAAAGCTGTAGCAAGATACATATAATTTATGTTGTATCCAAAAACTATTTTGAAGGAGGATAATACATTCATAACAGGAACAAAAAACATATAAAAGGGTATTTCATTAGATTGCACAAACATGGTAGCATACCCCGGAATCATTATCCCTATCATTAAAAAAGAAAGATATGTCTGAGCTTCCTTAAAAGATCTTGCATACGTGCTAAGAGCTATCTGAAGCGCAGCAAAGGTCATACCTAGTGTTATTGATATGAGCAGGGATAAAAGCAGGGCAGGAGTTGGTATTGAAAACCCTGTTACATTGACCCCACTCCCCATTGAAAGGGATGATGGGTTTATTATATATCCCAATATCAAACCAATACCTGTGGCCATTACTGTAATAAATGAAAACAAAGTAACGGTTAGGTATTTACCAAGTAGAATAGAAGTCCTAGATGGTCTTGTTGTAAGCAAAGGCTCAAAAGTGTTTCTTTCTTTTTCTCCTGCAACAAGATCAGTGGCGGGTGCTATCCCCCCTGTAGACAACAAAATCACAAGCATCAACGGAAATATCATGGATAATATACTTCCTGCGGTCTCTTCTTCGCTTGCGATATTGCTTTCCTCAATTATTGCAGGGGTTAGTACGTCTTTGCTTAGTCCATAAAGCTCCAATCTCTCTCCAACGATTTTTTGATTGAATTCGTTAATTATGCCCCATATTACCCCAAGACTTCCTCCGGATTTAGTTTGTGAGCTATCGTAGTAGACCTTGATTGTAAAAGGCTCCCCGCTCTCTAACTTTTCTAAACAGTCCGTTTCAAAATCCAGCACTGCCCTGATTTCCGATCTGTCGATGGCATCCATGGGATCATCAACAGTGATTAAATGTAGATTTGGGTGATCTTTAATTATCTGATTTTGAACCAATTCCCTGATTTCTTCTGTGTTAGAGTCTTTGGACAGGGCAATTGTGATATTCTCGGTAATCTCTTTATTGAGTTTTTCGATATTTCCGCCGACAAGCATATTAATCACGGGTATCAAAATCATGGGTATCAATATACTTGTGATTACCGCTCTTTTATCACGCATTATATCTTTTACTTCCTTCTTGAAAACAACCCAAATATGCTTAGGATTCATCTTTTTTACCCACCAATCTTAAAAAGATATTTTTTAAATCATCATCTTTGTATTTTGATTTTATTTCGTCAGCAGTCCCAACAACCGCAAGTTCCCCCTTATGGATAATCCCTATTCTGTCGCACAGTTCCTCGATCTCTGACATACTATGACTTGAAAATACAATCGTTTTACCCAGTTTCTTGCAACTCATTATGAATTCATGTACATCCCTTATAGCCCCTATATCCAGCCCCGAAGTAGGCTCGTCAAATAGCATTATATCTGGATCATGAATAATAGCCCTTGCAAAGGCAATCTTTTGCTTCATCCCCTTTGAAAGTGCCGCTGCCCTTTTCGTTAGGTAACTTTCTGTGTTAAAAAGCTTTGAAAGTTCTTTGGTCCTTTTTCTTATTTGCTCTTTGCTCATGCCGTTTAATTCCCCAAAATATGCGATATTTTCTTCGGCTGTCAGCCTATCATAAAGACCACCCTCGCCTCCAAAAAGTGTACCTATGCAGCCCCTTACCTTTTCAGGTTCCTTCTGGACATCATAACCGCCCATTTGTGCGTTTCCAGAAGTCGGCCTTAGCATGGTGGCCAGCATTCTAAGTGTTGTTGTTTTGCCCGCACCGTTTTCTCCGAGCAAACCGAAAACTTCGCCCTTTTTCACCTCAAAGGAAATTCTATCAACCGCCATAACACCTGAAAAATTTTTGGATAATTCTTTTACCTTTACCATACCTACCTCCCCGGCTTTCAAATTTTTGTGATAAATCTGAAACATGCTTAAAGCTTCCAAATCAATCTATGCCCTGCTTTTGTGCCATTACTTCTGCAAATACCAAATCTTCTTTTGTTGTTATTTTTATGTTTTTGTAGCTTCCCATCACAATCCCTACCTTAGTACCCAACCTTTCAGCAAGGGTTGTGTCATCTGTCCCTAAAAACCCGTCCTCTATGGCTCTTTCATGGGCTTTTACCAGTATATCGCACCTGAATGCCTGAGGGGTCTGGGCTGCCCAAAGTCTGTTCCTTTCGATAGTCCCTTCTACATACTCACCATCACTGGATAATTTGATGGTATCTTTGACGGGCACAGCCGTTGTACAAGCGCCATTTGTTTGAGCCTTGTCTATACAGTCCGCAATGATTCTTTCGTCTATAAAAGGCCTTGCCCCATCATGTATTATTACAACATCACAATTCTTACTAACATGGCATAAGCCGTTATATACGGAATTTTGTCTCTCCCTTCCCCCCGCCACAAGATCTTTCACCTTCTTTATGCCATATTCTTCTATAATACTTTGTTTGCAATAAAATATATCCTCGCTATTAATTACGACAATAATCTCATTTATTAAATCGCATCTTTCAAAAACGCAAAGGGTCCTTGAAAGTACGGGTATACCGGATAAATCAATATATTGCTTATTGATATCCAAATTCATACGTGTGCCCTGTCCTGCCGCCGCAATAATAGCACTTACATAAGGCTTTTTCCCGGTTTCCACAAATTATACCCCCAACTAATTTTTCCCCACCAAACTAATACCATGATTAAATTCATCCCCTAATCGGGGGGATCCATTTCTACATACCTTTGATTTATTCATTCTAAAATTATATCATATATTTATATCAAACTGCTTGGATTTAAAAAACCTTTTAAATCCATTGAAAAGGATCCGTATTACATTATGTAAATCTAAATACCTGCAAGGCTTTGATGAACCTTTAGTCAAGATTTAAAGAACAATAAGGGTAAGGTTTCTTGTGTTTTATGTTGATTTGCATTATTCAGTGTGGTATCTTGTTTTCATGGAAACTAAACAACGTTCGCTTCAAATTGTTTTATAACCCGTAGATATATAGGAGGGGACTAATAATATGTTATTATTTTATTTGAGTATGGTTGGTAACGATAGTGATAAGAATATATTCGAACAGATTTATAATGCTTATAAACAAGATATGTATGCAGTAGCCTTCCGTATTTTAAATAATAAATTCAGTGCAGAGGATGCCGTTCACGATGCTTTTGTAAGAATAGCCAAAAATTTAAAAAAGATTACTGAAGCAAAATGTCCACAAACTCGTGCCTTTGCGGTTATTATTGTTAGGAACACTGCAATTGATATTTACAATAAAAATAAAAAACATTCGGAGAATACGTATAATATTGATGATTGTTATAATTTAATGACCGAAGATGATTCTTCCCAGGGAATGAATTGCAGCACTCTATCCAAATCAATTAAATCCCTGCCCAATTCATTAAAAGACGCTCTCTATCTAAAATGCGTAATTGGTCATTCAACAAAGAGTACAGCAAAACTACTGGGCATTACAACCGATGCTGTCCATAAAAGAATCCAGCGGGCAAGAAAAATGCTCGCCCAAAATATCAATAATGGGGGTTAAATCATGATTATCTTTGAAGAAAATACAAAAAAAGCGTTGACGGATTTTTATATTGATTCAATCCCCGACATCAAAGAACATACCTTTTCCGTCAGATTTAATAATAAAATGGATAGACTGATCAGGCTAAGAAAAAAGCCCTATTATCTATGGATTAACACGGCCGGTAAAAGAATAGCTGTTCTTACCCTCGCCTTGTTTATTGCCGGCACAACAACCGTATTAAGTATTGAACCGATAAGGGAAAAGGCCCTTGGATTTCTTGTGGATATATGTAAGAAATATTCTGTCATTAGGTATAATGGTGAAGCAGACACTCCTAAGAAAATAGAGGATATTTATGAAATAACCTACAATCTTGAAGGTTTCAGCATAGCGTATGAAGAAAATACAGAATTTTTAATCAATAAGATATATGTCAAAGACGATACTGTAGTTGATTATTGCCAGTGGATCAAAGGGGAATATAATCAATATTGGAATACCGAGGACATAGGGGTCGAGCATACAAAAATAAATGATCTCAGTGCAATTATGTTTACGGACAATCATAATTATAGTCATATTGTTTGGGAGAATAATGATTATATTTTCACCTTAAGTGCAAATATCGAAAAAGATAAACTACTCAAAATAGCCGCTTCCTTAAAAAAAGAAAAATAAATATATTTTAATATTTCTTGTCCACTTTTCACCCCGCACTAAGTTATATATTTATGAATAGGTCATTTATAAAAATCAAAAGGGGTGTTTCGTATGTTTAAAAAATTGGTATCGTTGATTACAGTCGCAGTAATACTATCATTTTTACTGACCTTTTTTAGCATACCCGTGTCCTCTTCCGATGTTTCACCGTGTTATCTATATACTTATAGCGCCTTTAGTACATTAACTATTTCCGGGACAACTGCAACATGTACAAGTACAGCAAAAGGGTATATTGGGTTGACTACAAAAGTATACACATATCAGGCGTTGGAAAAAAAGAACTCAAATAATTCTTGGTCTCTTGTGGAGTCCTGGGGCAAAAACGATATTGGTTACATAGGTTCCGCTACAAACGTGAAAAGCGGTCTAGCTCCCGGCACCTATAGATTAAGAACCTCATTTACAGTTTATGCTGGTTCCGAATATGAAATAGTAGAAGTGCTCTCCTTTGAGAAAACAATATAGCAGTTTATGTAAACCATAGCATTGCTTTTATTTTTAAAAAAAATCTTACGATAAAATAAGTAGACAGTTAATAACGGGGTTGGGGTGCGACGGATTACGTCGCACCTTAATCTTATATTTTAATATTTTCTGCGCTGTCTATTAGAGAATTCTCCACGGGCATTTAGCGTAAATCATCACCGATATTGGGCATATGAAAACTAAAGGAAGCTGCTATAGCAGCTTCCTTTAGTTTTCATTAAATCATTTGATTTCAGGAATATTTTATGCATTTATATTTTGAAAGTAAAGGATATCAACTATTTAAGGTCTAAAAAATTATCGATTATACCTTCAATTTCCGTAGGCTGCATATTCTTTACCAGCACCAATTCGCTTATTAGAATTTGCTTGGCATTATTTAGCATTTTACGTTCCCCTGTTGAAAGGCCTTTGGCTCTATCCCTTAGCATCAATCCCACTACCACTTCGGCTACCTTATTGATATCGCCGCTTTTTATCTTTACCATGTTCTCCCTGTAGCGTTTGTTCCAATTAGAGGACATATTAAAGCTTTTATCTTCTAAGACAGAAAAGATCTTATCGGCATCCTCTTCGCTAACTATACCCCTAATGCCTATACCTTTTACATTCTTTGTGGGGATCATTACCTTCATCTCACCTGTGGGGATCTTAACTACATAATAACTCTGCTTGTTTCCTAAAATCTCCTTTTCTTCGATAGACTCTATCACACCCGCCCCGTGCATGGGGTATACAATCTTATCACCTATATTATACATATTCACTCCTCCATTAAAACAAAACAATAAAATCATCTGTAAGCATTTTATTTTTCTTATTTATGAAACCGTATAGCATTTAAATTTATAATTTTAAACCTTTGCTTTATAAAAACAATATTAATAAATCATGGAAAGCTAGACCTAAAGCATATCCGCTTACCCTTAGTATACTACAAAACATTATAATTGTCAAAAACATTTATTTTAGCATGAGTTGGCATCAGTGTCAACAGTAATTTTTACCTTTTAATTAATTTTTAATGTTTTTATATCCCTTTGGTATGCGCTATTGCAAATGTCAGTCAAATGTAATAAAATATTG
>JAAZML010000002.1 GCA_012798835.1 Clostridium sp. | reverse complement strand
TAACGCTGACTCTACATACGAACAGCAACCATCTTACAGCCAACAACATAATGCTGACTCTACATACGAACAGCAACCATCTTACAGCCAACAACATAATGCTGACTCTACATACGAACAGCAACCGTCTTACAGCCAACAACATAACGCTGACTCTACATACGAACAGCAACCATCTTACAGCCAACAACATAATGCTGACTCTACATATAAACAGCAACCATCTTACAGCCAACAACATAATGCTGACTCTACATATAAACAGCAACCGTCTTACAGCCAGCAACATAATGCTGACTCTACATACGAACAACAGCCACTTCAAAGCCAGCAAGTATATGAGCAGGCAAATACACAAAACCCCGGGGATATTCCCCCCACCAGCAACAAGGATAATCCTAGCGATAAAAAGGGGCTAATTTCCCTTATAACCGGAGTAGCCTCAATCCCCCTTGCTCTATTCTTCTATGTATCAATACCCCTTGCGGCAATAGCTATATTTTTAGGAATAAAAGCGAAACCAAAAACGACGACATCCAAAGTAGGAACAGCATTTGGTATTATTGGTGCTTCGTTATCCGTTTTAATTTTTATAGTCCTTATGATAGCCTACATTATTGACCCCAAACCGGGTGGGGCAATGCAAACGTACCATGGTGATGGCTACGAACTCAAGTATGATCGCAGCTGGGAGGTCGTTGAACTTCTGGGGGGACAAATGGCATTAAGTCAAACCTCCATCGATTCCCACATTGCACCTGTTGGTACAAGCAATTTCCATGGAGAGGGCTATGACTTTGGTACATTAGATGGTAAAAAGGAAATCTACGATGTATTCCTAGATGTAGCAACCTACTCCAACCCCAACCCATCATCAATATCGTTCTACGGTAACAACGATGGATTTACCCTTTTGAAAGATGATATCTATTATGCCACCATTGACTATGGCGTGTCAAAAGATAAGATAAATGGGCAATATTACATTTTAATATCGGAAGAAAAAGATATCGTTTTAACATTTATGTCAAATTCTAATCTAAAGCATTTTGATTCGTTTAAAAAGAATATTCTAAAACTTCTGAAAGGAATAGAAATCCCTAAAAACCCCAACAGCAAAGGTTTTGGAGAACTACTTGGTGAAAACAATAACGATTTTGGGGGTCTTACGGGCAGTAACACCGAAAAACCCAGCGACAACGACTTTGATTTTGAGGAGCCTATAGGTCGTAATACCGAAAAGCCTAGTAATAACAACTTTGGGGATCTTCTTGATAACAACGCCGAAGAACCTGAGGACAGAGATTATGATCCGTCGAAAACTGTGAGTCCCCTTGATTCTTTCCCAGGGGATTTTGAAGAATATATGGTGGTTGCATATATGGATTATAAGATGCCCGATTGTTGGGACTACAGTGAAGAGTACTCTGCCAAAAGTAATTATCAGTTCAAAGTATTTACTTTTATGGATAATAGGAGTCTTTTAAGTGTTAAAGCAAATACCCCCTTCGATTCCCTTATAGGTGAGGTGGGCACCTCTATTGAAAAAATGCGAAAGAATATCGAAAGAGTAGGGCATACCATTAAATCCGAAGATACAAAATATTGCAACGGAATAAAGTGGTACGAAATTACCACCGAAGAATATTATATTATGGATAATGATACAGGTATACGGAAAAACTTCTATACTAAGTATTTTATAACCCTTTCAAAGAGCAATAATCACCTTTATATGTTTCAATTTGACATCTCAACTATCTTGATTTCAAGCGAGAGGGAATATATGGATAAGAGCATTGATTATATTTTAAATAATGCAAATCTATACAAAATTGAGGATTAGCATAAATGATTTTTCTTTCTTCTCTAGTGTAGTATTTTGCGGAAACAGGAGGGGGAAACCCCCTCCTGTTTCTTGCATTTAAGAATATTTTGTTTTGCTAAATACCAAAAAGCTGGCTATCTATATCATAATCTTCTTGACACCTAATGTTTGTATACTTATTTACCTCATAACAAAAACCCAATGATTTATACCCTTAAAAATATAAATCATTGGGTCAATTACATCACTAAATCTCCCGTCTTCCCTCCAGAGCCTTTGCCAATGTCACTTCATCGGCATATTCCAGATCCCCACCCACAGGTATCCCATGGGCAATCCTTGTGGTCTTAATCCCCAAGGGCTTGACAAGCTTAGAAATATACATAGAAGTCGCTTCCCCTTCTATATTAGGATTTGTCGCAACGATAATCTCCTCGACATTTCCCTCACGTATTCTTTCTAACAATTCCTTTATTTTAATATCCTCGGGACCTATCCCCTGCATCGGCGATATAACGCCATGCAGTACATGATAAAGTCCTCTAAATTCCCGTACCTTTTCCATTGCAACCACATCCCTTGGATCCTCGACAACACATAATATTGTATCGTCTCTTTTCGGGGAACTGCAAATGGAGCATTTATCCGAATCGGTCAGGTTGCCGCAGATAACGCAGCTTTTTATCTTGGATTTTGCTTCACTTATCGCACCTGCAAGCTTTTGTGCCCTCTCCAGCGGCATATTCAGTATATGAAAAGCCAATCTTTGGGCAGTTTTATGTCCTATGCCGGGTAATCTTTCAAATTCCTCAATAAGTCTTGCAACCGGTGCTGCATAAAAGCTCATAATATTTCACCCTTACCCTTAAAAGTTAGGTTAGAATAAACCAGGGATTCCACCCAATCCACCCGTGACCTTGCCCATCTCGTTGGCTGCCATCTCATCGGCTTGTCTTAAGGCCTCGTTAACCGCCGCCAAAATTAGATCCTGTAGCATCTCCACATCATCGGGATCAACCGCCTCAGGCTTTATTGATATTTCCTTGAGCTCCTTTTTTCCCGTAGCCACCACAGTGATCGCACCGCCCCCCGAAGACGCTTCAACAGTCTTTTCTTCAAGACCCTCTTGTACCTTTGCCATTTCTTTTTGCATCTTTTGAGCCTGCTTCATCAAATTGCCCATATTCCCGCCAAATCCAGGAAATCCACCTCTTGCCATTGATATCTACCTCCAGTTTTATAAATTAAATTTTCTATCCCTAAATGTCTATTAAACATTATATATTATTATTGACCCATATTACCAGAGCAATTTTGATATATCCCCAAACTACGACCTGTATTATTCATCAACTATATCCAATGAAACATCAAATCTTGTGGCTATATCCTTTGCTTTTTTGAGCCAACCATCATCTTTTTCCCGTTTTTCTTCTTGTTCCTTTGGCATCTCTTCTTGTTCTAGGCATTTTATCCTTATCTCATTGCCCATCAGTTTTTCCAAGCAAGATTCTACAACTTTGAGGTTTTCTGCTTTGGATACATACATTTTACCAAAACTATTATTTCCCTCAAAAACTATGCCGATAACATTTTTATTTATTTGAATAGCTTTTGTATTAAGCAGGTTAGTGTAAAGTACCATTCGTCCATTGTCCTTGAGCTCCTTTAGTACATCCCCCCAACATTCGAAGTTTTTTGCATTTTTGTCATCTTCAGGATGGGCTTTTGCACCGGGCTTTACGGGAATTCTTGCACCGGACTTTGCAGTGGTTTTTTTAGCTGCTGCTTTGGCTGTTTGTCCACCCTCGGTTTCCCCGTTTTTGCTGGCATCCTTTACATTCTTGGCGTTATAAACCCCATTTAACATAATTTCATTTATTTTTTCTTCAAGTATCTGAATTCTTTCGGAAATATCATAATCCCCGGCACTTATCCTACGTT
>JAAZML010000063.1 GCA_012798835.1 Clostridium sp. | reverse complement strand
TTATGGGGAGGCTTTGCAACAACATCTGGTGGGGAGGGTAGTGTAAAGTAGTCTATGAAAAAGCATAACAAAAAAAATAGGCTCAAAAGAACCTAGAAAATCGCAAAAATATATCTAAATGATAGTTGCCGCCACCCTTGACTGCATTACAAAACAATGCTGTTTAGGTTATACCGACGGCGAAAAAACTCAAGAACAGATAAGTTTCACCGTCTTGTTCACAGCATTGTAGCATTGTTTTTACATGCCATCAAGGGCAAGCCCTACGGGTGGCTGGTTGCCTCTGGCTCTAAAATCTAAGAACAGATAAGAGTTAATACAACTAGTTTTCTTGCATATTGAGAATAACCTGTTGACCAAGAAAAATAAGAAGTTGCCATTTGCCGGGCATACTGCCGGCATCTTTAAGCATATCAACTTCATTTAATGGTCGTTTCCATCTATAAAGTTCATGAGGACGTAGGAAATTGTAGTAGGCAACCCAAAGGTTTACGCCGTAGTAAGCACCATCATCGGTACCATAGCCACATGTAACTCGATAAGAAGCTTTAAAGGTACGGTTAAGGCGTTCAATCTTTTGTTTAAAAGGGCGATATTCCTTAGATACAGGGTCATCATTAGTTAGACCAATAACTTGAGTAATATCAAATTCCCAACCTTTTTCAATTTTAAATTGCTGAGCAGCTAGAGGATAGGCAGTGTAACCATCTGCAATAAATTTTAAAGCTTTACCTGGGAACTCCTTAAATTTATCAAAAGCCATTCTCATAGTTAAAATACAAGGACCAACATCACGTGATTTAGAAACTTGATAACCCAGTATGGAACGGGAAACAGTATCCATGATAAGCCAAAGATAGCCTTTAAGCCCCTTAATCTTAATATAGGTTTCATCAGCTGCTAAATTGTTAGAAGGATTGTAATCGTAAGTATCAACAAATGGCTTGACAAGAACAGCTGCAGTTCTTGCGTAATTTGCAACCATTGTATGTGAAATATTGATACTGTGAATATCACGCATAGCTTGAGCAGTTTTTCGAAGTGATAAACCAAGATTCACATGGTAAGTAAGACAAAGTCCCATGATATGAGCGTTGTTCTTTTTAAATTTAAAACTTGTAGCCCAAGAAGGAAGTTTGTTTAAATCCATAGAAAAGAAATCTACAGTAAACTCACGGTAGATGTAATGAAGCTTGTATTTATACTTATCTTTAGGATCTAAGTCTTTAGGTAGCTTCTTTAGATTAGCAGTATAATAGGAACATTTCTTGTTGATACATTTATGTACAATAAAATGTTTTCGGTCTTTAACTGCAGATAAAGTATATCCACAATAAGGGCAAATAAGAACTAGTGGTGACGTAGCTTGCTCACCAGTAATAAATGTTTGACCACATACTTTGCATTGATATTGACCTTTACCACCATTATTGTCATAGATATATTGATGAGGAGCTCCACATACAGGACATACAGTATCTTCAGGAATAGTTTTGCCATTCCTTCGTTGAACAGGTTTGACAGGTTTACCATATTTCCAAAGATAATAATCAAGCAGGAAAGTGTAATCCTGTTTAATAAACTTTTTAATGATGGGAAGTTTATCAACTTTAAGTTTCTGATATGCTGGACTATTGGAATCATCAAAAGCCCATTGTTTAATAGGTATATGTTTTGCGATAAATAGAGTTAATTGATAAATTTGATTAATTAAGTATTGATTATATAGTAGTAAATAAGTTATAATTTGAGACATAACAATGACCAACCTTTCTTTTGAATTTTTGTTGTGGTAACTCAAATTATAACAGAAAATGGGGGGTCATTGTTTTTTGTTTTATAAAAACTCTGTAACCCTTGATAATATAGGATTTAAATAAAAAAAGAAGAGTGTCTACTTGACACTACGGCAAAAAGCAAGGGGGTAATCCATGAAGGATGAAAAAAGACAAGACATCGGCTTTTTCCAAAGATATCTGACGGTTTGGGTTATATTGTGCATGGCAGCAGGCGTTCTTATAGGGAAGTTTCTCACTACTGTCCCCGCATTTTTGGGGCAGTTTGAGTATGCCAAGGTGTCGATTCCCATTGCTATTTTAATCTGGCTGATGATTTACCCCATGATGCTGAAGGTAGATTTTCAAAGCATTCGAGACGTGGGGCGCAACCCTAAGGGTCTGGTGATCACGTGGGTCACCAATTGGCTGATCAAACCTTTTACCATGTTCGCCTTAGCTGTATTCTTTTTTG
>JAAZML010000106.1 GCA_012798835.1 Clostridium sp. | reverse complement strand
TACCCCTTAAAATAGATATTATAGTCGGTGATATAGGGGGGCCGTCAGCGGGAAGTATGTTTGCAATGGAAATCCTAAATCAGCTTAACCCAAGGGATTTGACAGAAGGTCGTAAGATTGCCGGGACAGGAACTATAAGTCTGGATGAACAAATAGGGGAAATAGGCGGAGTCGAGCAAAAAGTAATTGCCGCCCATAGGGATGGGGCCGAGATATTCTTTGTTCCTGAAAAGAATTTTGAGGCTGCAATGAAAGCGGCTCAAGGTCTAAACCTTAAAGTGGTATCAGTGACCAAACTTGATGATATATTGGACTATCTACGGCAATTCAAACAAATTACTTTTCTCGAAAAGTCTGACAGGGCACATCTAAGATTGGAATCCTTATATGCGAGGGCATAAATATCCGACGCGAGCAAATCCTTTTCAAACATTTTTTTTGCATTTTGATTCAAGCGCTTGTATTCTGCGGCTCTGGTTATTACGGGAATACTGGCTTTCCTATGTATTTTCCTAAGTATATTGGATCCTCTTTGGTTAAAACCTAATACCCTTATATATTGCGGTGCTCTACTTGCAACTATTTTCTTTTGTATATCGAGTAGTACATGTATTAGAATCCTTTGAATCCTTGTTTCCGGGTATCTTCGTGATTTGATATGCGAAATGAGTTGTTTTAGATTTCCGCAAACTTGTGCCGCTTTTGCAATTCGGTTTTCAAGACCTTCTTTTACATCGAAATAAGCAGTGAGTTTGTTTGGTGGAGTGCGACGCAGTATGTAGAGAATAACAGTCTCAAAATCATTAAAAAAAACCGGTGTACGGCAATGCTCGGTTTCTTTTTTAATAACACGAAGGGTTGAATCAGGCAAATTTTTCATGAATTCGGCGTCGAAATCTAATCCGTAGGAAAGTATTGCCCTCCTTATTCCAGATGCACTGACGTATTCATCTGTGATTGTCCTGTCATGGTAGTCCCGACCTTTTCTTAGAACCGGGAATACGGTAATTTTTGGGTTTATTTTATTTATTGCTTTGATATATTCTATTGCCAAAATGGAATTCGGTTTTCTCAATAAATTGCATATAGATTTTGTGCTTAAATTCATATTATTTGATTCTACATATTTCATAATTGCCTTTTCCCTAGCCAAAGGGAAGGGCAAGCCTTTCTTCAAATATTCGTTTAGATACTTTTTAAATAGGTGAGGTTCATTGGATAGTAATTTGCCTAAGTATGACAATTCTTTTTCTTGATATTCTTCAATTCCAAAGCTCAAGGTGTTTATAACTTGTGTTTGTGACAATAAGTTTATGGCACTTTCGGCAAAAATCTCAGCAGTGGCAGTGGAAAAACAGACTGGCAATTCAATAACGAGGTCCGCACTACCAAGTAGTGCCATTTCAGCTCGGGCCCATTTACCAAAGATGGCGGGTTCTCCTCGTTGAACAAAGTTTCCGCTTAAGACAACAACAATACCTTCGGGCTTTAGTGTTTTTTTTATGGTATTTAAATGATATAAATGACCTTTATGAAAAGGATTATATTCT
>JAAZML010000099.1 GCA_012798835.1 Clostridium sp. | reverse complement strand
TAATCTTTCCATGAGTTCATACCCGTAGGATCTTTCTTTTGTGAGTAACAAAAGGAGACATGGCTCCATAAACTTTGCCATTCTATTCCTAATACATGGTGCATTAGGTTCATATACATCATGTTTATCCATGGCAAACCTCCTCGATTAGGATTAATCTCTTATAATTTATACGCTATATGCTATAACACTATACTTATTATTCATATAGTATATACTACACGGAATAAAGTCAATATGTGTAAGAGTTCGCCCTAATTTAGTAGATGCGTTTTTATGTTAGGCACCCTATTGCAGGAAAAACTTAGGGTTTGTAGAAAGATTATTGACAAGACTCAAGCAATTATGATATTTAGCACACATAATCGGAGGCAAGAAAATGGAAAGCAAATTCCCTTGGAGGGCGCTTATTTATGCCTACTTATCCATGTTTGCGTTTGCCGTAACCTTCCAAGCCATCCCCCCGGTCCTTGGGTTTATAATATCCTCTCTAGGGATTTCCCACACATATGCTGGGGCTTTAATGAGTTTTTTTGCTATCCCAGGTATTATAATTGCAATCCCCGGGGGGATCTTGTCAGACATTTACGGTCCACGGCGGATGGGAATAATTTCGCTGATAATTTCTTTGGTCGGTTGTTTATTAGTCGGGCTGGGCGGCAGCTTCTCTGTACTGGTTGCCGGCAGGTTCATTTCAGGGATAGGTGCTTTGATTGTTTCTATTATTGCTCTCCAAACAATTTCCTGTTGGTTTACAAAAAAAGATCTAGGCAGTGCTATGGGAATCTTTAATACAGCAATGCCTGTGGGTACAATTTTATCTTTAAATATCTTTAATCGGCTTGCAGTTGTTTGGGGATGGCGGATTCCTATAATTTTAACAGCAGCCTTCAATTTATTTATTTTGGCACTATATTTATTTTGGCACCCTGGTTTGCCAAATAAAGGAGCACAACTAAAAGCTAATAAGCCCGACGTTTTGAAAGAGATTTTTTCAGTTAAGGGTGTAGGCTGGCCTATCTGGTTTGTGGCTGCCATTTGGATGATGTTCAATGCAGCAGGAATATCTTTTCTTACCTTTGCCAGTGATTACTACATTTCAGTTGGGTATGATGTGGGATATGCAGGTTTTTTAGCCAGTCTGTTTATGATTGGATCCCTTGTATTCAGTCCGTTAGTGGGATATTTGATTGATAAGGCAGGGGGAGAAGCCCACTTTATTATTGCGGGGACAATCGTTTCAGCCATACTTTTATATTTAGTTCCTGTTACCGGGATAAACCCATTATATTTAGGGGGTCTCCTGGGGCTTTCAGCAGCATTTATCCCAACACCTGTATATTCCCTGGTGCCGAAGTACTTACCCCCCAATAAGCAGGGTATGGGATATGGTATATTATCTGCCGGCTTAAACATTGGGATCCTGGCTGGACCTTTGCTTGTTGGACTTTCTTATGATCAGGTGCAAAACTATATCTTTGGGTTTAAGCTTATGGCGATATTTTCAATTACCACTGCAGTTATCGCCTTGTTCCTTCAATTACGGTTTCCAACACCGACATCCAATCGAAAAGAGAAATAAG
>JAAZML010000032.1 GCA_012798835.1 Clostridium sp. | reverse complement strand
ATAATAAGATATTTCCATAATTTTCTCATTACTGCCCCTATCAATTTATAATCGGTAGTTGTATCTTTCTATACATAAAATTATACCTTTAAGCAACATAAAAAGAAAGGGATATCCCTTTCTTTTTGTTCCTTATAGATCAATATCACTGTTCTGTCAACGAATATACCCCGTCTTCATCTTTAAAAGCTCCCATTTCTTCAAGTGCCGCAATTACCGAATCGGCCAGAGCCTTAGCCGCCTTATTTCTAAATGCAGGGTTCGCTAATTTTTCCATATCGGAGGGGTTTGATAAATAAGCAATCTCTGCTATTATGGCTGGCATATGTGTTTTCCTTAATACTGCAAGATTTGGCCGCTCTATTATGCCATTATCCACAGTTCCCAAAGCCTCTATTAATTTGGCTTGCGTAATCTTTGCAAATCTTTCTCCATCCATTCTATTACCCCGGTCAGAACCCTCCGGCAAAGGACAATAAAGAGTCTCTGTACCCTTGTAATTTGGATAATCAGCCAATGCATTAACATGTACGCTGATAAAAAGTGCCGCATCTAAACCGTTTGCAAGCTCAGCCCTCGGAGCAAGATCCACAAAAACATCCGTTTTTCTAGTATAAACTATAGAAACACCCCGCTCTTCCAGCAAACTTCCTAACTCTAGGGATATATCAAGATTTATATCTTTCTCGTAGAGCTCCCCGTTGCATGTCCCGCAATCTTCCCCCCCATGACCCGGATCGATAACAACAATCGCTTTTTTTACGGTTTCTTTTTTTTTGGTGTCCGTATTTTTGGGCATTAAAGTATCCCCAGTATCTTCGCTATCACCGCCCACCGCATGGGCTCCTTCTCCGCCTGTTTTGTTTCTATTAATGCCCTTGCCCACCAAGGTTACGGTAACTAGAATAAGTACTATAAGTATTACCCAAGACCTTAGCGGCAACCTAGCGATTTTTGTCGTAAATCTTTTCTCACTCATACAATATCCCCACTTTTCCCCCGGAAAAGTAATTTTAAGGCAAAATTTATACTTGTCCATCTTATAATAAAATAATACTACCTATCTTAAATCAAGTCAACCAAAATTAGCCTTACATTGCTCCTTAGTAAATCTTATTGGACATACCTATTGACATCATTTAGGGTTATACCTTGGTGTAATGCTATATTAAGGCCGTTTGCGATTACCTTCGAAATCCTATCAACGGTGTCATCAATCTCCTTAGGCGTCACAATAAGATCTCCAACATATGGCCAAAGTGCCTCCCGTATCAGATGATATTTTTGCTCCCTGTCAATATTTTTTAATATATTATAAAAATGAGCATCTTCCCTAGATTCCTTTATCAGGCTATCTATGACTAAATCAATTGTATCGCTGGCCATAGTTGCAGCATCCACCACTGTCGGTACACCGATGGCTATGACCGGAACACCAAGGGTCTTCTTTGAAAGTTCCATACGTTTATTGCCCACCCCCGAGCCAGGAGATATTCCCGTATCTGCAATCTGAATGGTGGTGTTTACCCTTTCAGTTTTCCTAGAAGCCAATGCATCAACGGCAAGTACAATATTTGGTTTTACCCTGTCTATAATACCCCTTACAATCTCACCAGCTTCAATGCCAGTTATGCCCAATACCCCAGGAGCAATTGCACACACCGGCCTTACCCCCTTATCAACCTGCTCCGGTACATATTCGAGCAAATGCCTTGTAACCATAAGCCCCGATACTACTTTAGGACCGAGAGAATCGGGTGTGACATTCCAATTTCCAAGCCCCACCACCAGTATTACGGTTTTTTCGTCTAGATCCAAAACCCTGATCAATTCACTTGCAAGTGCTCTACATGTTTGCTCATATAAAACCTGATCATTTTCCTTCAAACCCGGTATTTCAAGGGTTACATAGTTACCCATCGGTTTGCCTATAGATGCCTCACCCGCTGGGGATGTGACCTTAACGCGTGTCACCTTTATATTATCATTTCCATCATGCTCCACATCTACTCCGGGAGGCTCCCTCATACCGGAGGGTCCCTGCCTAAACTCATTTTCTTTTAATAATTCGTGGGCCTCCATTACAAGATCCGTTCTTATGCTTCTTCCCATCTTATATATCCACTCCCTCTTTCTTTTTCCGTACTATTTTCTATCTTTTCATCCTTATTTATTCATTCATGTTTAGCAGTACTATCATTTTTCCTAGTTTCTTCTGCTGCTGCATATAACACAAAAAAATAAAACCGCCTTTTAAAGTATGTGATATTCCTTGCGGTTTGATGTAAAAAGACGGTTTTGGATATACTTAAATAAGAAGGGCAACCATTTAGAGTACATTTCGCTGGCTTAAAACGGCTTTCTTCCTGTTATGACCCTATATACTATGTATACTGCTATTATAATGATAGCAATAGGAAGAAGCTTAAAAACAGCCCAAGAAATAAGCTTAACGGCTATAAACAAAAGTATCACAGCGATCAAAATTGTAATTACTGATTTTAATAAACGTCCATCCATATATACCACCCCTATTAATATTCTTTATTTATTATACGATAAATTTTGATTTTTGTCTAATAAATACTTGATTAATTTAATAAGTATGTAGATATTTTTAATTTAATAAGTTAAAAACCTAAATATATATATCCCCAGTTTTATAATTCCCATTAAAATTTTTAAAATTAAAAACCCCGGCAAAATTTCGCCAGGATATTTAGTATTAGAAAATTTATATTGTGCTTGTAAAAAACTACAAGGATATCCCAACGGAATTTATAAGATAGTTAAGTTTATCTCTGTCGAGGGATTTTTTTAGATCAACGCCTTTCATATTCAATAGCCCTACTGGGTATACCGGTACATTGAATGTAGAAAAGAGATATTGGTTCAGGCCATTTAACTGTGACCCCCCACCTATTATGAATATTTTGGAAATAGGTGAACCATAACATCTTTCTAAATAAAATTCAAAACATTTTACTATTTGCCTTGTAAGTCTTTCTATAAAGCCACTAACTTTCCCATAAGTCACAACATGATCCCTTTTTGAAAGGCTGTTCGGCATTGTCATGCCATATAATTTTTTAAGCCTTTCCGCCTCTTCCAGAGGCAAGCTTAGTTCTCTTGATATATGTTCGTCCATATTGGAGCTACCGGATAAGATTACCTTATTAAACTCAAGAATTTTATCCTTTAGAAAATTAACAATTGTTGTTTCGGAACCAAAATCCAGTACAGCAAAGGTATCACCTTCAACCTTTTTAAACTTTCTTTTAGAGTAGTAATCGTCCATATCCCTTGTCTGGATATCCCTGTTAAAGAATTTGGCGGTACTGTTAGCAGGTATATCCACTGCCAGCGGCTTTAGATCTAGGCCTTGAAGCACATCAACATAGCTTTGCAGAATGTTTTTGGGCACAGCAGTGATAAAGACCTTATATTTTTCTTTTTGGTTTTCTTTAATGGTTTGAAGAATTTTGTAATCTACCCTATAATTATCAACATCAATAGGCAAAAATTTAGGAATACTATTTTTTACTGTAAAATTATCACTTTCGTTGGGTACCTTATCAATCATATATATCCTCGTGATTATATTTGTTCCGGACATTATGATTTTAGCATTTTTCGCCCTCATCCGCTGTTCTCTTACGACTGTTTTGACAACCTTTAGTACCTTGTCAACATCATATATTGCCCCATTTTTTATGCAGTCCGTAGGGGTGGGCACTATGCCGTAATTTTCAATAAAAATACTGTTGTTTTTCCTTACAGATACTTCAACCACCTTTATGTTTCGATATCCAACATCAATACATACCATGGAAGTCCTTCTTAAAAATAAATCCAGCAGCATTTATCCATCCGTCCCCCTTATAAATGAACATATTCTGTTCAACATGAAATACTACATATAACAGATACAAAACGGGGTATAATACCAATTATATAAATATCTATCTACATAATATGGAGTTTTCCCTTTATTTAATATGTATGCTAGACCATTATAGCATAACCAATTCTAAATTTCCAGCATCTATTATCAATACCCCTGTATTTTTTCATATAAATTTTAATTTTGTAGCAGTTATGTCATTAAACATAGCCTGCCTGTATACTTTTTGAAATTTCAACCAAAGCATTGACA
The DNA here is from genome assembly GCA_012798835.1 of Clostridium sp. Taxonomy (GTDB): domain Bacteria; phylum Bacillota; class Clostridia; order Acetivibrionales; family Acetivibrionaceae; genus Hungateiclostridium. The sequence goes on along the minus strand of JAAZML010000032.1, from coordinate 2,925 downwards.
GCTATATCAATATCCTCCGTGGTGTTAAAAAAACCCACACTAAGTCTTACAGCTCCCATCGTAGAAGTCCCAATAGTCTCGTGCGCCAAAGGAGAGCAATGCAGCCCCGCTCTAGAGGCAATACCATATTTTTTGTCAAGCATATCACTTACCTTTGGTGAATTGACTCCCTTGAAATTAAACGCCATAATACCACTGTTTTTACCCTCATCGGGTATGCTGTAGATCTCTATTCCTTTTAAATGGGAGATTCCATCATATATCCTTTTTAATAAGGTATATTTATGTTTTTGTATATTATCGATACCCAAATCCCCAATAAATTTTATTCCGTACCCCAGCCCTACTATCCCTGGTGTATTTAGAGTGCCGCTTTCCAACATATCGGGAAATATATCCGGTTGATAATAGCTATGGGAATCGCTCCCTGTTCCTCCCCACATTATGGGTTTGATTTTGATGCCATCTCTAACATAAAGTCCCCCAGTACCCTGCGGACCCATAAGCCCTTTGTGACCGGGAAAAGCAAGCATATCAGCATATATATCTTCTACATCTATTCTTTGTGAACCCGCTCCCTGGGAGGCATCAACCAGAAATAGGATACCCTTTTCTTTAGCTATTTCCCCTATTTCCTTTATCGGCATTATCGTACCGTTTACGTTAGATGAAAGGGTGCTTATAATAAGCTTTGTATTTGGGCGAATACTTTTTTTTATATGCTTAGAATCAATCTCCCCAAAATTATTTCCCCATACTAGGGCAAGTTCTATAATTTCCTCTTTTTCCATTTCCTTTAAGGGTCTAATAACAGCATTATGCTCCATACTGGTGGTAATAACATGATCACCTTTTCTTAATACACCTTTTATTGCAATGTTTAGAGCCTCGGTTGCATTCTTTGTAAATGCAAGTCGGAGGGGGTTTCCGATTTTGAAAAATTCGGCAGCAGTTTCACGAGCTTTAAACACTGCACTACCTGAGCTAATCGACATTCTATGCCCGCCCCTCCCAGGATTTGCACAATATTCCTGCATACATTTTTGTATTTCATTGTATACTATCCGGGGCTTGGGATATGAGGTCGCTGCGTTATCAAGATACACCATCATGCTCCATCCTTTTGTTTGCTTTTCTGTTTTCACAAATACCCCTTGGATCAAAGTAATCGCAAAATCGATGGGAAAGGCCCAAGCGCTCTATGCAGTATGCCGTGTACATATGCAATAAGCATACCATAATTAGTTATAGGAATGCTACAATTTTTGGCTAAATCTAATCTAAAAGACATTTCCTGTTTATTTAGCATACAGGCACCGCAATGAACAATTAAATCATATTTGCCTATTTCCTTCGGGTAAAAAGTCCCATCTGCCCAATCAAATTCAATCTTCTCACCGGAAAATTTCCTTATCCATTCGGGGATTTTGACTCTGCCTATATCATTTGCAGTACATTTATGTGTGCATCCCTCAACAATAAGGACCTTACTTCCTGATTTTAGCTCATCAATTTTTTTAATGCCCATTACAAGCTGGCTTAATTCTCCTTTATATCTGGCAAACAATATGGAAAACGAAGTAAGTAAAATATCTTCAGGTGTAATGGCAGCAACCTTTGAAAATACTTGTGAATCGGTTATAACAATAGAAGGTTTTTTAGAAAGATTTTCTAAAACTTCTCCCAGCCCGTCTTCTTTAGTCATAATAGCCACTGCATCCGAATCTAATATATCTCTGATTGTTTGCTGTTGCGGAAGAATCAAACGCCCTTTGGGTGCCGCTTCATCGATGGGGGTTACAAGGACTACAAAATCCCCTGGCTTTATCAAATCACCTACGATGCTAAATTGGGATTTATCTATTTTTACATTTTGTACTATGCTGCTTTTGAGCTCCTCAACCCCAACATTAGATTTTGCACTTATTTTGCAAACCGGGATATTTAATTCCCTAATATATATATTCAGTTCTTTTTGCTTTATATCATAATTATCTGTTTTGTTGAAAACAACTATTGCTGGTATATTCTTTTCGATCACCATTTTGACAAATTCCCTATCAGAGCTGGTAATCCCTTCTTTTGCATCCACCACTAAAAGAGCAATATCAGTTTTTCTAAGAACTTTATATGTTTTTTCCACTCTAAGGTTCCCCAACTCCCCATCATCATCAAATCCAGGAGTGTCAATAATTACCACAGGCCCCAGCGGCAAAAGCTCCATGGTTTTTTGTACTGGATCGGTTGTTGTTCCTGGTATATCCGATACCACCGCTACCTCCTGGTTTGTTAAAGCATTTATAAGGGTTGATTTCCCGGCATTTCTTCTTCCAAAAATAGATATATGGAGTCTGTTTGCTACAGGGGTACTATTCATATTATCCTCCTTATTTTAATAGGTTAGAGCCACCTTTGACTTTACGCCTTTGATATTACCTAGCTTTCCAGTAAGTGCTCCTATTTCGTCATTAGTCCCATCTACGATTATTGATATTATTGAAAGCGACTTTTCTTTGTATGGTATACCCATGCGACCAACAATGATATCCCCATAATCACTCAATATTCTATTCAATTTTACCGCAGTTTCCTTGGGGTTTTGAACTATAATCCCTATAACTGCCAATCTGTTTTCATTACTCATTTTCAGCCTCCTCTAACTCCGATGATACTCGATAATAATTGTATATTATTCTTTTCTTAGAAGCAACCCCCGACCAGACTTGGTTTATGCCAAGTAAAAGTAAACGAAAAAACGGCAGACACAAAATCCACCGTTCATCGTATAATCTGTGGCAACCGTAGGGTTATTCCCCAGCATTGCCCTGTTTATGCCGCACTAAAATTACTAACAATATTTTATGGGATTATTCTATTTACCCCCTTAATCCTTTTCGCCGATCTCAGGATCCGCTGAATATACCT
>JAAZML010000039.1 GCA_012798835.1 Clostridium sp. | reverse complement strand
ACTGCATCGGCCGCCTCTTTATTAGTTTTTATGGTAATTTCGTTCCATTTCATCATTGCCCTCCTTGGGTTTATCTGCCTAGTACATCTCTCATTTTATCAAAGAAACTCTTCCTTTGTTCATGGGCTTCATCACCAATTAACTCGGCAAACTGTCTCAATGCTTCCTTTTGCTTTTCATTTAACTTTTGGGGAACCTCCACATTTACCTTAACATAATGCGTACCCCTTCCGTTTCCCCTTAAAAATGGTACTCCTTTCCCCCTAAGCCTGAACACGGTTCCGGTTTGTGTTCCCTCAGGTATAGATACTTTCTCCTTCCCATCAAGGGTGGGTACCTCAATTTCCGCACCTAAAGATGCTTGAGCAAAAGTTATAGGAATATCACATGAAACATCAAAACCCTTCCTCACAAAAATCGGGTGGGGCTTTACCCTTATTGATACGTATAGATCCCCAGAGGGTCCCCCTTTTACCCCAGTCTCACCTTCTCCCCTTATCGGCATAGTTTGGCCATCGGCGATCCCAGCTGGGATACTTATTTCCATTCTCATGCGTTTCCTGGTTCTTCCCTTACCGCCACAGGTCTTGCAGGGGTGCGTAATTATTCTTCCCTCACCATGGCATACATCACAAATCTTCACATCGGGTATTGTTCCAAAGGGGGTTCTAAGCTTGTATTGAACTTGACCCGTTCCATTACAACCTTTACATGTAGCGGACTTATGTCCAGGCTCCGTGCCCCCACCCTTACATGTGGAACATACATCCATTCTATTAATGACAACTTCTTTTTTTATACCAAATGCCGCCTCCTCAAAGCCTATTTCTAAAGTCAGCTTCAAGTCCGCTCCCCTTTGAGACCCTCTTCCCGTCCGATTAGTCCTGCCGCCAAAACCACCGCCAAAAATAGTTTCAAATATATCCCCAAAACCGCCAAAGCCACCAAAATCGAAATCGCCAAAGCCTCCCCCAGGAAAACCACCGGGACCTGTAGCGGCGTGCCCAAACTGATCATACCTTGCTCTTTTTTGTGAATCGCTTAAAACTTCGTAAGCCTCACTTACTTCCTTAAATTTTGCTTCGGCCGTTTTATCCCCAGGATTTATATCAGGATGGTACCTTTTAGCTAGTTTCCTGTATGCCTTTTTTATTTCAGCATCGGATGCACCCTTTCCAACACCAAGGACTTCGTAATAATCCCTTCTATCAGCCATCCAACCAACCCCTTTATAATATAAGTTTTATCCAAATTGCAACATTCTAACTGAAAGCATGTTAACCGCATCATTTATCACGCAAAGAGCCAAAGCCATTTTCATGACTTTGGCCATTACAGCAAAACACATAACCATTCAGGGAATATTAAAGTCCAATAATTGTCCTATTGTCGCATTTAGATCCTTTGCTATTTAAATATTAGTCTTTACTCATCATCTTCTACCACTTTGTAATCCGCATCATATACATTTTCCTGTCCGGCGTCAGCTTCTGCATTTGCCTCGGGGTTATCACCCGTACTCTCGCCCGCCTGTTCACCCGGCTGATACACTTTTGCAGAAATATCATAAAAGGCCTTCTGTAGGGATTCCGTCGCCGCCTTTATTGCCTCATTATCGGTTCCCTTTAGTGCTTCCTTTACTTTCTCTATTTCGGTTTCCACCTTGGATTTATCTTCACTGCTCACCTTATCGCCAAGGTCTTTTAGTGTCTTTTCTGACTGGAAAACCATGGTGTCTGCATTGTTTCTAATCTCCACGCTTTCCTTCCTCTTGCTATCTTCTTCTGCATGTTTTTCAGCTTCTTTAATCGCTTTATCTATTTCACCTTCGGATAAGTTCGAGGATGCAGTTATCGTTATATTTTGCTCCTTCCCAGTCCCAAGATCCTTTGCTGATACATGAACAATACCATTGGCATCTATATCAAAGGAAACCTCAATTTGGGGTACACCCTTTGGCGCAGGCGGAATACCGTCAAGGTTAAATTCCCCTAAAAGCTTGTTGTCCGAAGCCATTGATCTTTCGCCCTGGAAAACCCTGACTGTAACAGCTGTTTGCCCATCCGCCGCAGTTGAAAACACCTGACTCTTTTTGGTAGGTATTGTAGTATTTCTCTCTATAAGCTTTGTAAACACTCCGCCTAAAGTCTCTATGCCTAAAGATAGAGGTGTAACATCTAGCAATAAAAGATCCTTTACTTCCCCAGTAAGTACCCCTGCTTGAATAGCCGCCCCTATAGCAACACATTCATCCGGGTTAATGCCTTTGAAAGGATCCTTCCCGAAATACTTTTTAACAGCTTCCTGAACAGCAGGTATTCTAGTAGAACCGCCCACCAGGAGTATTCTATCTATTTTATCTGATGATAATCCAGCATCCTTCATGGCCTTTCTTGTCGGCTCCATTGTTTTTTCTACTAAATCCGATGTTATTTCATCAAATTTTGCCTTTGTCAAGGTTATATCAAGATGTTTGGGTCCGGATGCATCTGCGGTAATAAACGGAAGGTTAATATTGGTCGTAGCCACTCCCGAAAGTTCTATTTTTGCCTTTTCTGCTGCTTCCTTAAGCCTTTGCATAGCCATTTTATCCGATTTTAAATCAATACCGCTATCCATTTTGAAGGTTTCTGCTAAATAGTCGATAACTCTGTCATCAAAATCATCTCCGCCGAGCTTGTTGTTGCCATTGGTAGCCAAAACTTCAAATACACCATCACCGATCTCCAAAATTGACACATCAAATGTACCGCCCCCGAGATCAAAAACTAAAATATTCTGTTCAGTCTCTTTATCAAGTCCATAGGCCAAAGCTGCTGCTGTCGGCTCATTAATTATCCTTAAAACCTCGAGTCCTGCAATCTTACCAGCATCCTTTGTAGCCTGCCGCTGGGAATCACTAAAGTATGCAGGTACAGTTATAACCGCCTGGGAAACTTTTTCACCAAGATATGCTTCTGCATCAGCTTTTATTTTTTGAAGAACCATTGCCGAAATTTCTTGCGGTGTATAATTTTTATCATCGATCTTGACCCTTTTATCCGTACCCATATCCCTTTTTACGGACATAATTGTTCTTTCGGGGTTTGTTATAGCCTGCCTTTTTGCCACCTGTCCTGTAAGCCTTTCATTTGTTTTAGAGAAGGCCACAACAGAAGGGGTCGTCCTACCGCCCTCCGAATTTGGTATTACCCCAGGTTCACCGCCTTCCATAACTGCAACACATGAGTTTGTAGTTCCTAAATCTATACCAATAACTTTTGCCATCAGTATCCTCCTCCTTATAATTAAATTCAACCCAAACTATGGGAAGTAATTCAGTTTACCACTTTGACCATACTATATCTAATTATTCTGTCTTTTAATGCATAACCTTTTTGAAATTCTTCAACAACTATGCTCTCGCCATACTCGGGATCCTCCATATGCATCACAGCGTTATGTATATCGGGATCAAATTTCTCACCGAGAGATTTAATTTCCTCTACCCCCAATTTCCCCATAACTTCTTTGAATTGACGACAAATGAGGCCAATTCCTTCTTTTAAAGATGACGCATCTACATCATCACCTGATGATGCTCCCATCGCCCTATCAACATTATCAACCACAGGTAAAAAGGCTGCAACCACATCAGCAACGGCATTATTATAGATCGATTCTTTTTCTTTAGCTGTCCTTTTTTTATAATTATCAAATTCCGCCGCAGACCTTTGCAGCATATTAAAGTATTCCTCACACTTTTTGGTCTTAGCCTCAAGCTCGTCTTTTAACTCCTGGATCTTTGTACCAGCCTCATGTCCCTCTGCCCTATCCTCCATACCCAATTCCTCGTTTTCCCCACTTTGACATTTTGTTTTATCCATTTCTTCCTGTGTACCTAAATTATTTTTATTCAAGATGATATACCCCTCCTTGTCGTTTGTTTTAGATATATTAAACCTTTCAAGGTCCTGTTGGCTCTTTGCCTACCATTCTTTCGACTTCCTCTATTATTTTGCTTTTCATAAATTCTACAGCAGCAAACACCTTGGAATATTCCATTCTTGTCGGGCCTATAACCCCGACTGTACCAATAACTATATTCCCAACACTGTAGGTGGTTGTAATAAGGCTACAATCCCTCATCTTTGCAATTTTGTTTTCTTCCCCAATCCTAATGGATATATTACCATTGTGTTGGGCTATCTCATTGAGTAATTTTCCTATTAAATCCCGTTCGTCCATCAGCTCCAGGAATTCCCGGACTTTGTCAATATCACTGTATTCAGGGTGGATTAGCATATTTTGCGCACCCTCTAGATAAACTTCCGAACTGTCAATTTGCTCTATACAATCGGATACCCCGCTTAATATGGGCATTAAAACTTCCTGGGGAGCCCCTGTTAAAATTTGCAACTCTTGTATAACAGGCATATTTATTTGCTCAACCGTTAAACCACTGAGTTTTTTATTGAATATGTTGGAAATAGAAATTAAAAACTCCGGTTGCACTGTTTTGGGTATTTTTACAAGGCTGTTTTTTACCATGCCCGCATTGGTAATTACGATAACAAGCGCTTTTCCCCTCTCAATTGGGACTACCTGTACAGCCTTTAGTATGCTATTTTTTCTTTCGGGTGTGGCCGCCATGGATGCATATTTTGTGATCCTCGATATTATGGAGGATACCTGCTTTAATAATTGATTGAATTCATTTATTTTAAAATCCATTGCGGATTTTACGCTTAGCATCTCCGCTGCAGTCAATTCACTAGTACCCATTAACTGTTCAACATAGAATCTGTATCCCCGATCCGATGGTATTCGTCCTGCAGAAGTATAGGGCTGTTTTATATATCCCATTTCCTCAAGATCGGCCATCTCATTTCTAATTGTTGCAGAACTAAGTCCGAATTTATGCTTTCTTGCAACTGTTCTAGAACCTACGGGCTCAGCGGTACTAATGTAATCATTAATAATAGACTGAAGTATCTTTTTCTTTCTATCATCTAAAAACACCACTCCCACCCCTTTGTTAGCACTCTCCTTGGTTGAGTGCTAATGCTATTCTTAAAATACCACCCTAACTTGATTTTGTCAAGATGTTTTTATGTGTTATTATTTGCTTTAAACTGAAAGGTTATTCCCAACGTAGGGGATCAATTACCCCCATAATGCATACCTCCCCTAGTCTTGCAGCAAACTGTCAAATACAAATCGCATAACCTTGTTATAGCAACAAATACAAAGTATGCCCTTTGTTCTATAATATTCGCCTTGCTGCACTAAAAATAAAGTCATATCAATGGGTACATTTCCATGTCTATATAAACTCTAAAAAAACCTGATTTGCCAAGTCAAGCCCTAATTTCGTAAGTTTTATCGTCCTATTATCTACCGTGATAAGACCCTTTTTTGTAAGCTTTTCAAGGCGAACACTAAATATTTTAAGCGGATCCTTATGGAATCTCTCCTTAAATTCAGCCACATCAACTCCATCTACAAGCCTTAGACCCAGCATCATAAATTCCAAAATTTCATCCCCATCTTTTATGATTTGGAAGTTTTCCGAGGGTAACCCCCCACTGCTTATTACATCTATATACTCTTGTATATTATATAAATTGTTAAACCTTTTGCCTTCAAAATATGAATGGGAACCCGCACCAAATCCAATATATTCGTAATCTTTCCAATAAATTAGATTATGCCGGCATTTAAACCCATTTTTTGCAAAATTAGATATTTCATAATGTTTATAATCAGCCTGCGTGAACTTATCAACGGCGTACCAGTACATTTGCCTGTCCAGTTCATCTTCTGCTGGAATAAGCTCACCTGCTTTATATCTTTTGCCAAACGCTGTTCCATCCTCAATTATGAGGCTGTAGCATGATATGTGTTCCGGATTTATCTTCAATATGACCCCTAGGGTTTCCTTCCAGTCTTCAAAAGCCTGACCAGGTATTGCAAAAATTAGATCAATATTGATGTTATCGTACCCCATCCTTCTAGCTAGATCATAGTTTTGGATAAATTCCTCTGCCGTATGTATCCTCCCCAAAAAACAAAGCAGGGAGTTCTGGCACGCTTGGAGTCCTATGCTCAGCCGGTTTACCCCCGCATCTTTATACACTGAAAGCTTATACGCCGTGATAGTACCAGGATTTGATTCCAAGGTAATTTCACAAAGCCCATCCAAGCACAGCGTCTCTTTTATGAGAACAATTATCTCTTTTATATAATTCGGATCTACAAATGTCGGGGTACCTCCACCAATAAAAATAGTCTTTACACAATAATCCCTGAGCAAATCCTTATAAAAAAGCATTTCCTTTTTTAGCGCATCAAAGTATGCAGGAATATGATTTCCCCAATTTGAAGAGGAATTAAAATCACAGTAAAAGCATTTTTCTTTGCAAAAGGGTATATGGATGTATAACCCGATCTCTTTATTGCTTTTTTTCATACTAGCACCGTCTTTATTCTCCTCATGTATCAAGCTTTAGAACACTCATAAACGCCTCCTGCGGCACTTCCACACTTCCTACTTGTCGCATGCGCTTTTTACCCTCTTTTTGTTTTTCCAATAGCTTTTTCTTACGGGTTATGTCTCCCCCATAACATTTCGCTAAAACATCCTTTCTATATGCCCTTACCGTCTCCCTTGCGATAATTTTACCGCCTATACATGCCTGGATCGGTATTTCAAACTGCTGCTTTGGAATTGTTTCCTTTAACTTTTCAGCAATCCTTCGTCCCCTTGAATAGGCTTTATCCCTATGCACAATAAAAGATAATGCATCTACAACCTCTCCGTTTAGCATGATATCAAGCTTCACAAGTTTTGATTCTTTGTAACCTAGTAATTCATAATCCAGTGATGCATATCCCTTGGTTCTTGATTTTAATGCATCGAAGAAATCGTAGATTATTTCGTTGAGGGGCATTTCATAAGTTAACATAACTCTATCCTCATCAATATATGTCATATCCAAATATGTCCCTCGCCTATCCTGCGATAGTTCCATAATATTGCCCACATATTCTGTGGGGGTCATGATTGAAGCCTTCACAACGGGTTCTTCCATGCCCGCAACCTCGTCGGTAGGGGGCAAATTAGTAGGGTTGTCTATATAAAAAGTTTCCCCGTCGGCCCTGATCACCTTATATATAACACTAGGTGCGGTAGTCACAAGATCGAAGTCATACTCCCTTTCAAGGCGCTCTTGAATTATTTCCATGTGTAGAAGACCCAAAAAGCCGCATCTATAGCCAAAACCTAATGCTATGGAGGACTCCGGTTCAAATATAAGGGATGCATCATTTAACTGTAACCTTTCCAAAGCATCACGCAAATCACCATATTTCGCACCATCCGCAGGGTAAATACCACAAAACACCATCGGGTTAACCCTTTTATAACCCGGTAAAGGCTCCTCTGCCGGGTTATCTGCTAGGGTAACCGTATCTCCCACCCTTGTATCTTTAACATTTTTGATACTTGCGGCAATATAACCCACTTCACCAGCCAAAAGCTCTGTGCAGCTCACATGCCCCCCTGGTTTCATATGCCCAAGCTCGGTGACTAAAAAATTCTTTTTGGTGTACATCATGCTTATCTCATCGCCCACCTTGAGTTTCCCCTCCATCACCCTTATATACACAATAACTCCCTTGTAGCTATCGTAATATGAATCAAATATAAGTGCACGAAGTGTATTGTTAACATCTTCAGGGGGGTACGGAATATCCTCTACGATCCTTTTAAGAACAGCCTCAATGTTAATACCATTCTTAGCGGAAATAAGGGGGATATTCTCACAATCCAGTCCAATAACATCTTCAATTTCCTTTTTTACAACATCCGGCTGGGCGCCCGGCAAATCAATTTTATTGATAATCGGCAATATCTCTAAATCGTGTTCTAGGGCAAGGTACACATTAGCAAGGGTCTGCGCTTCTATTCCCTGAGCAGCATCAACCACAAGTATAGCACCTTCACACGCAGCAAGACTCCTTGATACCTCGTAATTAAAATCCACATGCCCCGGGGTATCAATTAAATTAAGAACATATTCTTTGCCATCATCGGCCTTATACGCCATGCGCACTGCTTGAGCCTTTATTGTAATGCCGCGTTCCCGTTCTATGTCCATGGTATCTAAAATTTGGTTGTCCATTTCTCTTTCCGTCAGAGCACCAGTCGTTTCTAAAAGCCTGTCAGCAAGAGTTGATTTACCATGATCAATATGGGCAATTATACAAAAGTTTCTTATTCTTTTTTGTCTTTCACTTGCCATTTATTCATCCTCCTACCAAGTCAAGAAAGTATATCGTTTTTTAATAAGTTGCGATGTAAATAAAATGTATTGTAAAGATAATTTTAAAGCAAAAATATCGCAAATAACTTTTATCAAATGTTTCTACAGTCTTACCAGCATATAATTATAACACAATAGTGATGTTAAAAGAAGAATTTTCGTATAAGTCAAAAAAAATGGCAAAATTCCACAGCCGTTTAATGGAAACGATTTGCCTATAATTGATAAAATAATATTGATACAATAAGTTTAAACTATATATGAATAAAGGCATTAGAATTACCTAGGATATTGCTTTTATTTAAGTTGCCTGAGGGCATCCCAAGGTTAAGATGTTTCCACCCCAGGGGACGTGGATTTATTATCCGTGTTTGACTCACTGAATATTTGAGGCTAAAACCGATTGAAACGGAGGTTCAATTATGGGTTTCTTCGATTTTATATTTAACAGAGGCAGCGGTATTAAAACAGATAGCAACATTGGACCTACTCAAAACGGGATGTTGGATTTTCAGCCATATAATGAAGAATTCTCAACAGACATGACGACAGAACATTATGGGATTAATATGTTTGAAAGCAACAACACCTTTATAAACAGCGGTGTTTTGCTTCAAGATTCAAGGAGTACCTTAAGACTTGTATACAGCGGTATTCTTGCCAAAAATGCCGCAGAAAACTTATATGCAGTGGTGGGCTACGGAAACAACTTAGCTTGGGAGGATACCCAGCATTATCCCATGCATAAAGTTAGCAATGAGGAGTTTGAGCTAATGCTCCCTGTAAAAAGATCCGGTAATATTAACATTGCTTTCAAAGATGCTGCCGATAATTGGGATAACAATTCAGGCATGAACTATAGTTTTAAAAACCATGTTTATGAGGGTAGCCAATAAGCTACCCTCCCCTAAAACCAAGCAATAGTCGCAAACCATTTTGTAACTTTTGTTTTTTATATTTGACTGTTCTTCATTCGATATGCATCTGACGTCATCATATACTAGGCTCCTTCGGTGGCCTCTTGGATTTTAACCACAGCCGATCTGACAAACTTGATCTTGGTTTTTTCGATGCCCGTTTCAAGTGTTACCTCATCATCTTTAATATTTACCACCGTTCCAACAATTCCTCCCGTGGTGACAATATTATCCCCTACCCTCAAAGACTCTATCATCTGTCGGTGTTGTTTATTTCTCCTTTTCTGCGGGAGAATAACCATAAAATACATCACTGCAACAAAAGCCACAGGAATTATTAAAGCACTTACAATTTCCTGATATTGTTCTGGCATAAAAGCCCCTCCTTATTATAATTTTATATTCAATGTTCAGACTTGCCCGAACACATTATACCCGAATTTATTGAAAAATTCATCTCTAAAATCCTTCAATCTATCTTCTTCTATGGCCTTTCTTATATTTTTCATCAAGTTTATTAGAAACCTCAAGTTATGCCATGTGGTAAGCCTAAGGCCCAGCATCTCTTTTGCCTTTATAAGATGCCTTAGATAAGCCCTGCTAAAATTTTTGCATGTATAGCAGTCGCATTCGGGATCAAGCCTTGAGTAATCCCGCGCATAGGCAGCATCCCTTATAATTATTTTTCCCCCTTCGGTCATAACTGTACCGTTTCTTCCTATTCTTGTGGGAAGTACACAGTCAAACATATCAATTCCCCTTATGACGCCCTCAATAAGGTAATCAGGGCTGCCAACCCCCATAAGGTACCTAGGTCTCTCTTTGGGCAGCAGAGGAACGGTGCACTCGAGCATATCGTACATCTGTTGAGCTGGTTCTCCTACACTCAAGCCCCCTACAGCATAACCCGGAAAATCCAGCTCCAACAACCCATAGGCACTTTTCTCCCTTAGATCCTTATACATCCCGCCTTGCACAATACCAAAAAGAGCTTGGTTTTCGTAATTCTTATGGGCATCCTTACATCTTTTTGCCCAACGTGTGGTTCTCTCCACGGATCTCTTTGCATAATCATATTCCGCTGGGTACGGGATGCATTCGTCAAAAGCCATTATTATATCCGCTCCCAAATCGTTTTGTATCCTAATTGCAGTTTCTGGTGAAATAAAGCATTTAGAGCCGTCAATATGGGATTTGAAGGTGACACCTTCCTCTTTTATATCCCTGAGGTTACTAAGGCTAAAAACCTGGAATCCCCCGCTGTCAGTAAGGATAGGGCCATCCCAGCCCATAAAATTGTGAAGACCACCGGCATCTTTTACGATATCCTCCCCTGGTCTCACGTGAAGATGATATGTATTGCTCAAAATTATCTGGGCTTCTATTTGCTCTAACTCGCACGGAGCCATTCCCTTAACTGTGGCCTGAGTCCCCACTGGCATAAATGCCGGTGTATCAAAATTCCCGTGAGGCGTATATATTCGTCCTAACCTAGCCCCTGTTTGTTTGCATTTTTTTATTAATTCATATCTTATAGCACTCATACTAATTTGCCTTTCCCCCAAAAATCTATTTAAAAACTTATATTATTTTCCCCAAGTATTTCTATTTTATAAACATAGCATCACCAAAACTAAAAAACCTGTACTTTTCTTTTATGGCGGTGTTATAGGCCCCCATCACCTTATTGCGCCCGGCCAGTGCACTTACAAGCATAATAAGTGTGGATTTGGGGAGATGAAAATTTGTTATTAATGCATCTAGTACCTTAAACTCATAACCTGGATAAATGAAAATTTGGGTCCATCCTTCCTGTGGGTTTACCTTTCCATTCATATCTGCTACCGTCTCCAAAACCCGACAGCTCGTAGTTCCCACAGCAATTACCCGTCCCCCCATCTTCTTTGCCCTGTTTATTAGTTGGCAATCCCTTTCTTCTATTTTGTAATATTCACTATGCATTTTATGTTGTGTTAGGTCTTGAACCTTCACAGGTTTAAAAGTTCCCAAGCCTACATGTAAAGTAATATACGCAATATCTACGCCAATTTCCCCAATTTCATCCATCAAAGCCCTCGTAAAGTGTAATCCCGCCGTTGGTGCAGCAGCGGAACCCTCAAATCTTGAGTACACTGTTTGATATCTTTCGACATCCTGCGGCTTTTTTGTGATGTACGGCGGCAAAGGAATTATGCCCACCCTTTCTAAAATCTCTTCGAAAATTCCTTCGTATTTAAACTTTACTAATCTATTACCTGATTCAACTATTTGGATGATATCAGCTCTAAGCTGTCCGTTGCCAAAGATAAATTTGGCTCCGGGCTTAGCCCTTTTACCAGGTTTTAGCATGACTTCCCATATATCTTTGTCAATTCTTTTTAATAAAACAAATTCAATTTTGCCTCCCGTGCCTTCCTTTATCCCAAAAAGCCTTGCCGGAATGACCCGGGTGTCATTTAGAACTAGACAATCACCTTTTTTAAGATATTTTATTATATCCCTAAAAAGCTTATGCTCTATTGCACCGGAATTTTTATCCATCACCAGTAGTTTTGACATCTGCCTTTGGGATACTGGTTCTTGGGCAATTAATTCTTGTGGTAAATAGTAATCAAAATCGTTAACCCTCATAATAAAAAACACCATTTCGTAAATATATTCACTGTAAAAATATATCTGTCCATTACATGATAGAATGATACATTAAATATTTCCCGTCTGCAAGGCTAAATTAAACAAATGTAGGTTTTTTGTTCCCTTGGATCAATCGGTACTCTCTCCCTATACGTTGCCGGTTCCAGTGTATCCTTTGTTAAGGAGCAGATCAAAAATCAGCCTGTTCCACCTTTGTACCCGTAAAGTAATGAGTTAGTATCTTATCATATGTAAAACCTGCCTCGGCCATTCCCTTGGCTCCCTCCTGGCTCATACCCACTGCATGACCCCATCCCTTCCCCTTAAATGTATATACAGTCGGTGTCAGGGGTATTATCTTTGTTGCTCCTTCTGTCAATAATGCCTTTACTGTCTTTTTGCTAGTATCTAAGGTTTTCAGGCCAGTTGCAGTCATTATTTTTTTCCCAGCTATTTGGATCCTAGATGGTGGAAGTTCATTTTTCTTTACCAGAGTATCGGCATCGGTAATTATATCATACCATTGGCTATCAAGACTTAAAAAATCTCTAGTCAAGCTATTCTTGTATACCCTCTCCCCCTTACTGCCTCTCAGAACTACCTCCACCGCCCTGCCTGCCTCCGATCTTTTTGTTATGTGAATACCCAATATATCTCCAATATTAAAGCCTCTCCCCACCATGATTTCTTTGATCCTTTGGGCAGTAAAAGAATTTTCCCAATTATAATGCCAAGACTTCCCGGATTCATATTTGTCCTCGACACTTACAAGATAAGGGTAGCCATCACTTCCCCAAACATTTTTAACATCCTCCGTTTTTCCGCCGCTGGAGCTAAAATAGAATATTGATGCAGGTTTTCCTTCATAGGTCACTATTTCGCCCCTTGTATCATCTATCGCCTTGCTGGTTGCCCCTGCCTCCCCATTAAATCCCCTATACACCTGTGAGTATGTAGTCGCACACATATTAAAGTTGAGCCGTTCATATTTTTTAAGATTGTTTACTGTATATGTCCTTGCCGCCACGGCCTGGGCCTTCAATGCCTCAGGGTGTGATCCTGCCTGTATTTCGCAGGGTACTACACCGTATAAATATTCTTCCATGGGCAATACATTAATTAGTGTCATATCACTTCCTAAAAACCTTTGCACCTCAATTCGACCACGATATCTTTTAGAATCATCACCGTCTAGCCTTATGAACCCAGGTTTACTTTCGCCCCCAGGTTTTATGGTGAAAACATGACTTTTGGAATCAAATAACAAAACCGTCTTTCCCCCTTCGGATGAAACCGATATTCTTGAAGGGGAAGGGGATATAACCTTATAATCCTTCTCGCCTAAAATCGGACTTATTAGGTATAAAACCGCCATTTCGGCATCATTTTCGTCCACATAAAAGCCCGTCCAAATCTGCCAACCATCATCATATACAGGATAGGCATCAATACCCTTTTCTTGTATTTTCAAAAGCTCAGAACCCAGAGAAGCATAATCGGCAAAAACATCACCTATTTTTACATGGTAGGGTCCCATCTTTTCACCTTTTAATGTTTGCTCCAGACTCGGATCATATTCGGTTGTTTTATCGTCTGACTTTATATAAAAGGAATCCTTACTTACGACTAAGGGAGTACCTTGCTGATATTCCATAAGATGGTCTAGCTTCCCATTGGCAAAACATCCAATGCTAAGTCCTCCGTTGGCATTAGCCACAAAACTTGAAACTGCAGAATATTGTCCCGTCTGCGAATCATTAAAAAACAAACCTATCCTAACCTCTACAGGAATGTTTGAATAGGCATAAGTCGTCACAACAAAGGAATGCGACAACGAGACAAGTACAGTTAAAATCACCAGCAAAATAGTTCTTTTAAACATTAATTTTGTAAAAATATTTTTATTCATGTTTCTTCCCCATCTCCATTCTCTGTCTTGTTTGGTACTTATAAAATATCTTTCCTATCTTAAAATTGCATTAAAATATTCCTTCTTTTAAAATTATACTTCGACACAGGCTGCCACTACCCTTTTATGCAATTAAATTATAATGCATTTTAAAAGATATTACTATACCCCGGCAGTTAAATTTGAAATTTTTTAGAATATATCTTCCTTTTAGGTATCAAAAATTAAGTGTTTGACATATACTATTTAAGATGTTAAAATGACTTAAAGTGAAATTTATATTATAATTTGTTTGATAGAGGAGCGGTATTCAATAGTAGTTCTTCCGAAAAGTATGGGCTTTTACGACGAAGTTCAAAAGGGTCTGCCGCCGAAGATTATATTTCCCCACAAAGGTATAGTCTGGTTATACGGTTAATAGCTGCATAACTGTCATCACCGTTTTGATGGAGTGCTATCAGTTCATATAACTGAAGTTAAACTACCCAAATCCACAAATGAACTGCTGGTATTCGTACCGGCTTTTTTTATATTTGTGGCATTCCCGCAACTTAGCATAAACGGGCTTCAAATTTTCGGGTTGGGAATTTTCCTCTAAAAATAAATTATAAGATGGTATACCCGGCTGCCGCACTATAGTATTTTAAGTTATGCGATTATTCCAAGGAGGTTACATTTAAAATGAGAAAAATTAATTTAGCACTGGTGGGTGCTACAGGAATGGTTGGTAGGACAATGATAAAGGTTTTGGAAGAAAAAAATCTTCCCATCGAAAACATATACTTTTTTTCTTCAAGCCGGTCCGCAGGTTCAACCATTACCTTCAACAGTAAAGATTATATTGTAGAGGAACTTACTGAGGCATCCTTTGATAAAAAAATTGACATTGCGCTCTTTTCCGCCGGTGGGAGTATCAGTGAAAAATATGCTCCAATAGCAGTTTCAAAAGGATGCGTAGTTATTGATAACAGCAGTCATTGGAGAAATGATGAAAATGTACCTTTGGTAGTACCCGAGGTCAATTCCAAAGATATTTCCTCACATAAGGGTATCATAGCCAATCCAAATTGCTCCACCATACAGGCTGTTGTGGCACTCAAGCCGCTTCACGATAAATATAAAATTAAAAGAATAATTTTTTCAACATACCAGGCAGTATCAGGGGCGGGTACAGGAGGGTTTAGCGATCTTGAGATGGGTCTTAAGGGACAATCGCCAAAAAAATTCCCCCACCCAATAGCAGGCAATTGTATTCCCCATATTGATACTTTCTTACCAAACGGCTACACAAAAGAAGAAATGAAAATGGTAAACGAGACAAGGAAAATATTAAATGAACCGGAATTAAAAATTACAGCCACCACAGTAAGAGTCCCTGTCTTTCATGGTCATAGCGAATCAATAAATGTAGAACTTGATTTGCCCTTTGAGCTTGACGAGCTGATTGACACCATGAAAAAAGCACCGGGGGTTATAGTCCAAGATGATGTTTCAAATAATATCTATCCAACTGCACTAAATGCTGAAGGTAGGGATGAAACCTTTGTAGGGAGAATAAGACGCGATGAAAGTGTCAAAAACGGTGTAAACCTTTGGGTAGTGGCCGATAATATACGAAAAGGGGCCGCTACAAATACCGTCCAAATTGCTCAAGAGCTATTAAAAACCTGGGATAAGTAGTGCCTAGTACACTTTTTGTTATACCTTGTTTTTAATATGGTTAATAAAAGATACAGGCAAGCGGCTGATATTTTAATTAAAGTACCATCGGCTAAGATTATGTAGGATATTATAAAAATTTGAAAGGATGTTTGTTATGAATAAACCGATATTTACTGGAGCCGGGGTGGCTATAGTAACCCCTTTTACGCAGGATGGTGTGAACTATGAAAAGCTTGGGGAGCTCATTGATTTCCAAATAAAAGAGGGCATAGACTCAATCATAGTATGTGGAACAACAGGCGAAGCTTCAACTATGCCGGATGATGAACATAAGGCTGTCATTAAATTCGCAGTAGAGAAAGTTGCCAAAAGGGTGCCTGTTATTGCAGGAACCGGCAGTAACGATACCATTCACGCGATTAGTCTGAGCAAGTATGCCCAGGAGGTTGGTGCCGATGCCATATTAAGTGTAACCCCTTATTACAACAAAACAACACAAAAAGGTCTTTACGAACATTTTAAATTGATTGCAAACAATATAAAAATACCTGTAGTTCTGTATAATGTGCCAGGCAGAACGGGCATGAATATTGAACCCCAGACGGTAAAAAAACTATCGGAAATTGATAATATTGTGGCTATTAAAGAGTGTAATTTGTCTCAAGTCGGTGAAATAATTAATCTATGTTCTGATGATTTTACTGTGTATTCAGGTGATGATAACAGTATTATACCTGTACTTGCTTTAGGGGGCAAAGGAGTTATATCGGTTATGGCAAATATTGTACCCAAAAAGACTCATGAACTTGCTTCTTCGTTTCTTTCCGGGGATGTTGAATCAGGCAGAAAAATTCAGCTTGAACTTATTCATCTTATGTCTGCATTATTCATAGAGGTAAACCCTATTCCCGTTAAGGCTGCAATGAATATTATGGGTATGGACGTTGGTAAATGCCGTCTCCCCTTGGTAGATATGAGCCAGAAAAACTATGATATCCTAAAACAAACTATTAAGGATTATAAACTAATTAAATAATGCATTATATACAGGTTCGGCACCCGAATATAAAGAAGACTGTTTTTATACTTACTAAAGTCAAAAAGGAAGTGCGATTTAAAAATGATAAATATATTACTAAGCGGCTGCAATGGAAAAATGGGTCAGGTAATCAGCAGGATTGCCCAAGAAAAAAACGGGCTGCAAATAGTTGCTGGATTTGATATAAACACCACCCCCAACAACAATTACCCTGTCTACACGGATTTGGGAAAATGCAATGAGAAAATCGATGTCATAATTGACTTTTCACATCCATCGGTTTTGGAAGAATTACTAGAGTTTGCACTAACCAAAAAGATTCCAGCAGTCGTAGCAACTACGGGTCTTTCCAATTCACAAATAAAAAAACTTACTAATATATCAAGGGATATACCCATTTTTTATTCGGCTAATATGTCAATAGGTGTTAACCTTCTGATGGATCTAGTAAAGAAAGCTTCAAAAGTGCTAGAAGATGATTTCGATATTGAGATTATAGAAAAACATCATAACCAAAAAATTGATGCCCCAAGCGGGACTGCTCTGTCTATTGCCGATGCCATAAACTCGGTTTCCCGAAATCAAAAGGAATATATGTATGACAGGCATTCCAGAAGAAAAATGCGAAACAAAAAAGAAATAGGCATTCATGCGGTAAGAGGAGGAACAGTAGTTGGTGAACATTCCGTTATCTTTGCTGGTAACGATGAAATAATAGAAGTAAACCATATTGCAATGTCCAAGGATATATTCGCCGTAGGCTCCTTAAATGCCGCTGTATTCCTTCATAAAAAAGCACCGGATATGTATGACATGGATGACTTAATTAAAAATAAATAATATGCAATGTGAAGTGTCCAGGAATTTTTAATATTCTATTCCCCGTCTGGCCTTCACTCCCTTTTGAAAGGGATGTTTTTTGCATAAAATATCAGAAACATAATCGGATAACTCTAATATCTCTTTTGGTGTATCCCTGCCAGTAAGAATAATTTCAACACTGGCAGGCTTGTTTTTTAAAACCCCAATGATCTCATCTACCCCAATCAAATTATTGCTGAGGGCCGCCATAATTTCATCCAGTATTAAAATATCACATTCTTCCCTATAGAGCACTGTTTTTGCAAAATCAAACGCTTTCCGAACCTCCATTTTTAGCTGGACAATCTCATCCTTTTCAAGTTCCCATATAAAGCCGCGCTTCTTTTCAAAACTAAAAACTTTAAAGTTCGGACCTAGTTTCTCCAACACCCGCAGCTCTCCCGTTCCCCCACCCTTTAAAAATTGAATCATATATACCTTATATCCATTACCCAATGCCCTCATACCCTGTCCTATGGCTGCGGTAGTTTTTCCTTTGCCCTCACCTGTATATATCTGTATTAATCCTTTCCTCATTTTTATCCTCCTTTTGTAATGCGAAAATTTTAAAAGCTATTGACATCTGCATATTTTATGAGTATAATTTATTATGCTGATTGCTTAGAATATAGCAATTTGCATCATATGTCTAAATTGTTTCTTAAATCTGCGAGAGTGGCGGAACTGGCAGACGCGCACGTTTGAGGGGCGTGTGGGCAACCGTACGGGTTCAAGTCCCGTCTTTCGCACCAAATATCGATACCCTACCGTTTTTAATCCCTTGTTGTGTTGTTCATTGAATATTCTTTCCTGGGTAGGGTATTGGTATGAAAACAAATTAAAAATATTTTCCTATCCGAATTGTTCAAGAATTTTTCTGCATAAATCAATATTATAACATTTGTCTTCTGTTTCAAGAACTTTTTTAATATCCTCAATAAGTGCCGTACACCCGCTGCTTAAAATTGCTTTTAGTGCATATTGACGAACTTGGGGTTCTTTGGCATAAAGGCAAGGTCTTATTTTAAGTGTTATCTTCGCATCTTTAAGTCTTCTTGCCGCAGAACATGCCCGTCTTCTAACTTCGTAATCGTCGTGTAAAAATAGCTGCGGAAGCAATTTTTTATATTTACCCCCTTTGCCCGCTTTTAAAGCAATTCCTCTTAGTTCGCCAATACTAAGTTTAGTTAATTCCCCCTCCTCCATCGACTCCTTTGGCTTATGATGTTCACCGCCATTTATAATCCGAATTTTTCCTTCCTTCATACATGTATCAAGGGAGAATCTTTTTTCCCCTGTGTATCCAAACTTTATAGCTACTATGTCCTTATCTTTTTCAATTTTTCTTACCTGTCCAATGCCGTAGCATATATGCTCTACCCATATCCCCTTTTGTATTTTATCATACGATAAGCGTCCCTTTGCTAGCATAATTTGATGAACAAATCTTGATGGCATAGATTTTTTTTTGTTCGCCCTTGAAAAGCTAAGAAGCTCTAATTGCCTTTTAGCTCTAGTAATGCCAACATAAAAAAGCCGTACTTCTTCTTCCATCAATGCATTATTCTCCTGTTCGTGCTCTCCTATGCTCTTGGTCGATGGAAATTGTCCGTCCACCAAATCTAACATATAAACCTTATCGAATTCTAATCCCTTGCTAGAATGTATAGTGGAAAGGAAAACCGCATTTTTATATTTATTCTTCCCTGCCCCCACTATGACCTCATTTAAATAGGCCAACCTTTTAAAAAAATCCGTAAAAGTTTCTACCCGCGATGCTATTGTTTTTAAGCTGGCAATGATATAATTTGCAATTTCTAAAGAAAAACCTAATTCCTTTGATGCTCTTTTGATATATTTTTCATAACCCATGTTTTTTTCTATGTACTCAATAGCTCTATAAGGATCTAAAAACTTCAGGGTCCTCAATTGGCTTATAATCAACTTAATCATATCTGCCGTATTTTTAGGCATTTGCGGGAAATTTAGTAATGTCTCAAATACATTCCTCTCTTTTCCTTGATTCTGTAGTGTATATTCAAACATTTCTTTGCTCAAATAAGCCCCCATCTTAAAATAAATCCTTTTAAAAGCAGTGATATTTTGTGAATCCAGTGCAAATTTTATAAAAGCAATGATATCTTTCACTACCCAATGCTTAAAAAAATGAATATTTGTATCCCTGATGTAAAATAATATGCCGTTATACTCCAAATGATCTGCAAGCGCTATGGAAGATATATTGTTTCTATACAAAACTGCACAATCAGATAAATTATCCCGTGCGCTAAGCTGCGAAGCTATATATAAATACTGTTCTTCCCTATCCTTGACATGTTTAAATACCACACCACCATCTTGCTTATTTTCAGTAAACATATTCTTTTCGTAACGTTCTTTATTTTGTTTTATAAAATCATTTGCCACCTTCACGATATCTGGGGTTGAACGATAATTTCTTTCCATGAGCAAGATTCTTGCCCCAGGATATGTTTTTTTAAACTCAAGAAGGGCTTGGGGAAAAGCAGCTCTAAAACCGTAAATACTTTGATCCTCATCCCCTACCATAAAAATATTATTTCTTGGATGGGCAAGCATTCTTATTATCTTATGCTGTACAAGGGAAGTATCTTGGGATTCATCCACATTTATGTACTGATATCTTTGTCTTAAGGATTTAATGATGTCACCATTTTTCATAAATAGACTATAAACGCCTGTTAGCATATCATCAAAATCTATGTATCGTTCCCTTCTTTTTAACCTCTCGTATGCATCATATATCTTAATAAATCTTTTTATGCCTATATCCATTTCCTTTATTTCACCCATCGTATACAGCATATTCTTGAGGAAACTTATGGTGTTTGATAACTCTTCTAAAATGTCATCTGCAATAAATTCTCCGTTTATTTCCAAGTATAATTGTCTTAGTATCTGATTTTTATTCGGGGAATCCGAATTACCCTCGATAATTTGGGGAAATGGCCTGTTCCTTCCTCTAGTATATTCACGTATAACCGAATAACAAAAGCTATGTATGGTAGAAAACTTTACACCACGTGATATTTTATTTCCAAATATAGCGTTAAACCTATCCCCCATATCCCTTGCAGAGGCTTTGCTAAAGGTAAGTGTCAAGATATTTGCAGGATTAATTTTGTGATTTAAAACCATATTAGCGCATCTTGATACGATAACGGTGGTTTTCCCTCCACCCGGCACCGATAACAGCAAGGAAGGCCCCTCGATGCTTATCACGGCTTTTTCCTGCTGGGGGTTTAGATTTATACTGTATTCTTTTTTCAAAAATCTTAAAAAACTATTATGTCCCATAAATCTTTACACTCGATTCCATCTCTGCTTTTGCATTATTGTAACATGATTATTCAGATAAATAAAGAAAGATACCCCAAAAACTTTAGTTTATCTTTATAAAAATATGCCCGTAGGGTTTCACACCCACCCGGGTAGCTAATGGTCACTTTTTTAAATCTGGATAATAAAGGCCCCATAAAGATAATAGAGGATCGCATTTGTACAGCAAGATCCTCGGGAATTTCGGTGCTTCCAATTGTAGATGAATCAATCGTTGCGACGTTCCCCTCAAACCATACCCTGCACCCCAGATTTCTTAAAATCTCCAAGGTTATTTCTACATCCCTAAGCCTTGGACAGTTCTTTACAACTGAAATTCCTCCATTTAAAACAGTGGCAGCAAGTATAGGTAAAACTGCGTTTTTCGAACCTTCAACAGTTATTTCACCTTTAAGTTTCTGCCCACCGTTTATTATAAACTTACTCATACAGAACACCTCCGTGGTATTCGGTGGTTAACCCCAAACCATCCCTTTCTTATTTCCATCCCCAAAGGTAGGAGAATTCATATAATTATTTTATGCTGGGTTTACGAAAATGTTCCTTTTGAGATTATAGTTGATATGCAGGGATCCCTACACCGAAAAACTTCTTTTGATTCTAGTTAGTAAGTTTTTTTCGAGCACCTGTTATTTCCTGTACACATCCAAATATACTTTCGGTTGCATCGGTTATTCCCATTTTTCTCGCCCTGTACGACATTTGGGACAACTTAACCTTATCTTTTAAAAGATCCATTGTTTTTTTGTAAAGCATCCCCGGATCTAAATCCTTCTCCAATATAACTACCGCTGCACCTTGTTGTTCTAAAGCTCTTGCATTATGCTCTTGGTGGTTAGCCGTGACGTAAGGAGAGGGAATTACTATTGAGGGTATACCCAATGCCGTTAATTCGCCTATCGTTAGGGCGCCAGCTCTACATACAACCAAATCTGCCGCAGCCATAGTATTTGCCATATCAAAAATATACGGCATTATCTTTGATTTTCCTTTATAATAAGCGTTTGTTTTTTTAACTATACTTTCATATTCCAATTCCCCAGTCGCATATATAAAAGAAAAACCCAATCTTGAGCCATATTCTTTTAGCATTTCTACAACTGTTTTATTAATATTTTCCGCCCCCCTGCTACCTGCAAATATTACAACAAAGCGTTCGTCCTCAGGTATTCCAAGCTTTTTGCGGGCTATCGCTCTGTCCACCTCGAGCATTTCACTTCTGATGGGATTCCCAGTAAAACATATATTACCCTTGTGTTTAAAAAATTTTTCCGACTCCTTAAAGCTTATCGCAATCCTATCAACAAACCTTGATAATATCTTATTGGTCACACCGGGGAATGCATTTTGTTCATGAATCAAGGTAGGTATCTTCATCCTTGCAGCATTAAACACAATTGGCCCACACACATACCCTCCTGTGCCTATAACAATATCCGGATTATAGTCTTTAATAAGCCTTCTGGCCTCCAAAAGCCCCTGAAACAATTCCTTTATAGCAACAAGCGTATCCATAGAAAGCTTTCTTTGAAATCCCCTTACTTTTATCATTTTTATTTCGAAGCCTTCCCTTGGCACAAGCCTGCTTTCAAGGCCCTTTTGCGTTCCTACAAACATTATTTTTGAATGTGGCTCAACTCTTTTTATGTATTTTGCAATTGCAAGACCCGGATTAATATGTCCTGCGGTACCCCCGCCACTGATTAGCACTTTCAAAATTTATTCACCTCAGATCCTTTCATATTTAGCATGCTTAGAAATATTGAGGAGTATCCCTATAGAACCCATTAGGAATATAAGGGAAGAACCCCCGTAACTGAAAAAAGGCAGTGGCATACCAGTTACCGGCATGGACGATGTTACAACCGCAACATTTATTACAACCTGTACGGCAACTAGGGAAGTTATACCCACCGCCGTCAGAGTCCCAAAGGCATCGGGAGCATTCATAGCTACTTTTATACCCCGCCATATAAAAATAAGGAACAGTAAAAGTACCGTTATAACCCCGATAAATCCTAGTTCTTCCGCTAGTACTGCTAAAATAAAATCATTATAAGGCTCTGGTATGTATAAAAACTTTTGAAGGCTGTTACCAAGACCCCTACCGAAAAGACCGCCAGATCCTATAGCATAAAGGGATTGTATTGCTTGAAATCCTGTATCCAAGGGATCCTCCCAGGGATCCAAAAACGCTGTAAGTCTCTTCATCCTATAGCTTGATGTTAAAATCAATGCCATACCCGCAGCAATGGAAGGCAAACCCATCAGCATGAAATGCTTAATCTTTGCACCCGCACAAAACAATAGTATGCACGATACCAAACCTACCACGATCATAACACTAAGATGCGGTTGCAAAAGAAATAGAAACGCATGAATTGCTATAAGGATCAAATAAGGAACTAAACCTTTGAAAAAATATTTAAGGCTATCTTTTCTTTTTGAAAGGCTATAAGAAAGAAACAATATCATAGCCAATTTTGTCAGTTCAGAGGGTTGAAAAGTAAACGCTGAAAAGCTAAACCACCTTCTTGCTCCATTATACTTCGAACCGATTCCATCAATCCACACAACTGAAAGTAAAATAAGATTAACTAGCATAATAAAAGGTGATAATTTACCAAGTTTCCTATAATCAATGTTCGATGTGATAAACATAGCAAAAATCCCAAGTGGCACATAAAGTAATTGCTTCTTTAGAAAAAAATATGTATCTCCCCGCATATAATTGTATGCGTGGGGTGCACCAGAACTAAACACCATTATGGTACCCAAGGAGATCAATACCATAACAGCCATAAATATTAAAAAATCAAATGGTTTCTTTGATTTGGTTTCCATGTTTTCCCCCCTTATGGCTTTCATTAGAAAAACAGTATGCTAAATATTCATTCTTACATAATTATTAACACAAAATTTAGTTTATTCCATTGACTTGCATATTAGTTTGGGGGAATAAACCTAATAAAACCTCATTCTCAAGGCAAAAAATCCAATCACGCAAAAAAGCACAGTCAAGGACCAAAACACGGTAACTACCTTGACTTCCCTCCATCCACTAAGCTCAAAGTGGTGGTGGATAGGTGCCATCTTCAAGATCCTTCCCCCCGTCAATTTAAAGGCCAGCACTTGTGCAACAACGGATAGGGTTTCTATTACATACACACCACCGACAATAAAAAGTATCAATGGCATTTTCATCATCAACGCAACAGCACCAACCGCACCGCCTAATGCCAAAGAACCCATATCACCCATAAAAACCCTTGCTGGATAAAAATTAAATGCTAAAAAACCAAGACATGATCCTGACACAGCAGAACAAAATATTTTTATGTAATCCCATTCACCCCTAGTCATTGCAATTATGGTGAAAAATATTGCTACAACAAGGGTTACACCAGCGGCCAGACCATCTAATCCATCCGTAATATTTACTGCATTGGTTGAGCCCAAAAGTACAATCACAGCAAAAGGTACAAACAGGCTGCCCATATTAAAGGTTGTATCCGCCCCTAAAAACGGTATTATTATATCCGTGCTCTGAGTTTTCGATATATATACTGCAAAACTCACAGCCACAGCAAGGAGTCCAAATATTTTTTGGTTCCAATACAATCCATCCTTTCTCTTTTTGGCTACCTTTATAAAATCATCAATAAAACCAATAAAACCAAACCCAAGGGTTACAAAAAGAAGGGGCAAAATTCTTCCATCCTGCCGTGCATAAAGCACAGAAACGATCGTAATGGGTATAATAAAAATTAATCCCCCCATAGTCGGTGTACCCATCTTTTTATAGTGTGACTTGGGTCCGTCATCCCTAACCGTCTGGCCGAATTTCAACCGGCATAAAAGTGGTATGAATATCGGCCCCAGTACCAATGCACAGATAAAAGCAATAATAAAAGTAAAAACATGTGTTGTAGTATCAAACAGCAGATCCAACTTAAATCTCCCCCATCAACCATGAATAAAACATAATTTTGTATATTTATCTCCACCAATTTAATTTACATCGTAAAAATCAATCTGTCAACACCTTGGTTATCTCCTCCATTTTCATTCCTCTAGAACCCTTCACAAGTACAACATCCCCTGCTTTTACAAAATCCTTTAAAAAATTCGCAGCTTTTGGGTTGCTTTCAAAGGCGAAGGTATCCATTTCCTTTGCTCCTGCATAAAAAGCTCCATCCACAATACTGTTTCTGTATTTCCCTATGGATACAATATGATCTACCCCCATATCTATTGCATATCTTCCGATATCAAAATGGGCTTCCTCCGATATATCTCCCAGCTCTAGCATATCCCCAAGCACAGCTATAGTTCTGCTGTTTTTTGAAATATCCCTTAAGACATCTATAGCAGCCTTCGTAGACTGGGGACTTGCATTATAAATATCATCTATTATTTTTATACTGTTATGACTTATTATATTAAGTCTCATTTTCTCTGGTATAAATTTCTCTATTCCCCTTATAATTTTCTCAGGTACCATCCCAAGCTCAGCACCTACAGCTATACCCGCCAGTGCATTATATATATTATGCATACCCGGTACAGGAACCTTTACTGTATATTCACGATTTTTTATTTGAACATCAAAAGTTGAACCATTCTCACCTAATGATTCTATATTGTAACCCTGGTAGTCGAGTTCCTCTCCTATCCCATAAAACACAGTTTTATAATCCAGCAATTCCTTCAGACTATACAATAAACTATCATCACCGTTTAGTATAACCACTCCCTCTTTATTTAAGCCCTCCAAAACCTCCATCTTTGCCTTTAAGATATTATTTTTTGATCCCAGCTTCTCCATATGGGATACACCAATATTCGTGATAAGTGCGATATTAGGCCTTACAATTGAAGTTAGGTAGCTTATTTCACCAAATCCACTCATACCCATCTCTATAACCGAAACTTCGTTGGGATATCCAAGCTCAAAAATAGTAATAGGTACCCCCACCTCATTGTTGAAATTCCCTTGGGTCTTATGGACATTAAATTCCTCATGCAATATGCATGAGATCATCTCCTTCGTGCTAGTCTTGCCAACACTTCCTGTTATGCCGATGAAAGGGATGTCAAATTTCCCCCTATAATATGCAGCTAATTTGCCCAGTGCCTTTAATGTATCCGGAACTTTTATCAAAACCCCACCATCTGAATCCGCACCGTCATTTTGTGTAAAACTACCTAGGGCGCCTCCTTGCAGGGATTTGCAAATATAATCATGCCCATCAAATCTTTCTCCTACAAGGGGAATAAAGAGATCCCCTTGTTTAATATTTCTTGAATCGGTGGAAACACCATAAAATTTCGTCCCAATATCCCCCGAAAGTAAAATTCCGTCTACAGCTTTTATTACTTCAGCGCATCTTAAAATCTCCATTCAATATTCCTCCAGGTTGGTTAATTAGTTTAATGCATCCAACTCATTAAGTATTTCCCTTACTACCTCTCTCTCATCGAAATGTATCGTCTTATCCTTTAGTATTATATAGTTTTCATGACCTTTTCCTGCAAGAAGGATAATATCTTCGGCTTTTGAATTTATCAATGCATATTTTATTGCCTCATACCTATCCTCAATTTTTGTATACGGGGCACCCGTTTCCCTGATCCCTTTTTCTATATCATTTAGTATGGTCTTGGGTTCTTCTGTCCTAGGGTTATCCGAGGTAATTATTGTAAAGTCTGCTAGTTGACCTGCTATCCTGCCCATAACTGGTCTTTTGGTTTTATCCCGATCCCCGCCACATCCAAACACGCAAACCAATCTGCCTTTTGCATAGGCTTTAACCGTGGATAATATATTTTGAAGGCTATCGGGTGAATGGGCATAGTCTATCATAACGGTATAATCCTTTCCGGTGTTTACTACCTCAGCCCGTCCCGGGACCCTTACATCCATTAATCCTTTTTGTACATATTCAAAAGGTATCCCCATTAAAGCGCATGTCCCCGCCGCTGCAAGAGCATTATATACGCTAAATGTCCCAGGAATACCCACATGGATTTCCCCATCAAACCATCGCGAAATAATCCTAAAATCCACACCATTGGAGTGATGCACAATATCCGTACCCCTTATGTCCGCAGTTTTTTCGTTTATACCGAAGGTATATACCTCCGATTGTGCACTATCAACCACCCGTTGCCCAAATTCTGTATCTATATTTATAAGACCCCTTTTGCACATGCTAAAAAGTTTTGTCTTGGCTTCAAGGTATTTCTCAAAGGTTTTATGAAAATCCAAGTGGTCCCTGGATAGATTTGTAAACACACCAATATCGTATTTGCAGCAACTTACTCTATGCAGCTCCAATGCGTGTGAAGATACCTCCATCACGACACTTGAGACGTCTTTTAGAACCATTTCATTAAAAAGTTCTTGAAGGTCAAGACTCTCAGGCGTTGTCCTATCCGCAGGAACTATTTCCTGTCCTATCATATTCGCCACCGTGCCAATTAACCCCACATTTTGTCCGTATTGTTCTAAAATTGATTTTACCATGTAGGTGGTAGTGGTCTTTCCTTTTGTTCCAGTAATACCCACAAGATTAAATTTTTCAGAAGGATGGTCAAAAAAAGCATCCGAAATATTGGCGAGCGCATACCTGGTATTTTCCACCCTAGCAACCGTAGCATAGTCGGGTAGATCCACATCTTTTTGAACCAAAAACAGCTTAGTTCCATTCTCTAGAGCCTGCGGAATAAATTTGTGTCCATCCGTTTTAAAACCCTCTATGCAAACAAAAATTGAATCCTTTCCTGTTTTTCTTGAATCATATGCAATATTTTGGACTCTTCTATTGGATTCACCTTCGATTTCTATTACCCCTAATCCCTTAATAAGATCATTGAATTTCATAAAACCCTCCCATTGAATTCGCTATCTTCTTTTGTTTGCTTGTATAACTATCTGCTTCTATTCAATTTGAAACAAAATCTCATCGTTGATTTCTTCCGTATCAAAAAATAAAAATTCCACTTCCACTACCCTTCCTTGGGATACCTGAGTTCCCGGTTCGATGTTTTGTTTTATGGCTTTGCCGTTGCCAATAATCTTAATGTTAAGACCTGCCGAATTTAAAGTCTGTGTAGCTTCTTCGATGGTTTTGTTGGAAATATCCGGAACTTTGACCAGCACCTCTTCTTCCGGTACATCTGTATATAAAATGACGACCGAATTTTTTGCCAGTAACGCTCCCGGCTTGGGAGTTTGTTCTTCTACAAAAGTATCACCGTCATGTTCCCCACCCTCGATCCTGTATTTAAGCCCGAATTCATTTAGGATCTTTTTGGCGTCTTTGATGCTATTATCTCTTACATCCGGAACATAAACTTCTTCTGCCATCATTTCAAGATCCTTTTCGTTATATATCCTTTCAACTCCGAGATAATTTAGGGTATCCTCAATAATCCTGCCTGCAACAGGGGCCGCAATTGTCCCGCCGTAGTACGAATCCCCCCTTGGGTTGTCAAGTGCAACAAGCACACATATGCGTGGGTTGTCTGCGGGTGCAATAGCAGAAAAGGATGCTATGTAAACATTGTTTACGGTTGTCTCTGAGGTTCCGGTTTTTCCCGCCACCCTGTATCCCTTAACATATGCGTTTTTTCCTCCACCCTCGGATACAACCCCCTCCAAAACATCCATTAGGGTTTGCGATGTTTTTTTTGATATTACATTTCTTATGATCTCTGGCTCAAATCTCTCGATTATATTACCTTCCCAGTCAATAATTTCCTTTACAAGACGGGGCCTTATTAGCCTACCCCCGTTGGCTATTGCTCCATAGGCTGCAATTAGTTCCACGGGGGTTATTGTGAACCGCTGTCCAAAGGAGGCGGTCGCAAGATTAATTTCCTTTGGGTTTTCATGGAAACTCCCTTTGGCTTCCCCCGGCAGCTCTATTCCTGTTCTTTCATATAACCCGAAAGCTCTCAAATATCGATAATATTTTTCCACACCGACCTGTAATGCAGCTCTTACAAAAGCTGGGTTACAGGAGTTATATACCGCCTCGCGAAAAGATTCTTCCCCATGAAAATTGGGTTTCCAACAATTAATTTTCCAACCCTGAACTTCTATGGTTTTATCGGTCGTTCTACTTTCCGGCGTAACAACCCCCTCTTCAAAGGCAATTGCTGCTGTGATAGATTTAAAAGTAGAACCCGGCTCATAGGTATCGGATACCGCCTTGTTTCTCCACACCGTTTTATATAATAGTTCTATATCCTCCTGACTCGATCCTGTCCACGTCTCCGGCTCGCCTCCCGGCGGGCATGCCCTAGGGGTGTTAAGGTTGAAATCAGGTTTTGATACCATTGCAAGGATTTCCCCGTTTCTAGGATCCATAACAATAGCAATACCCCCATTTGCAACTTGGTTGTCATCTAAGGCCTTTTGCAATGCCTCGGTAGCAAAATACTGTATCGTCTCGTCAATAGTAAGTACTACATTTAAGCCATCTTGGGGATCGATACGCTTCTTATGATATTTGGGCATTTGGCGACCAAAAGCATCAACTTCGCTTAATATCTTACCCGGGACCCCCTTTAAATACTTTTCCATTGTTTTTTCTATCCCGTCAAGCCCCTGGTTATCTTCCCCCGTAAATCCGATTACATGGGCTGCAATATTTCCGTTTGGGTAATAACGTTTTGAATCTTCATCTATATATATGCCGGCTATATTCTCTTCCTTTTTCCATTGCCTTATCTGATTGCCAACTTCTCTTTCAACCTTTTTCTTTATAATTTCATAACGGCTATCCCTATTTATTTTCTTTAGTACCTCTTCGTCTTCCATGTCTAAAAATTCCGATAACTTTTGTGCGATCCTAATTCTTTCCCCTTCTGATTTATCAATTTCGGTGGGGTTTATTACCACCCTGTCTACAGTTGCACTCATTGCCAATTCTTTACCATTCCTGTCTAGTATAGAACCCCTTCTTGGGGGAATTTCCCTATCGCTGTTTTGCTGTTCAAAAGCCTTTTTCTGGAGCTCATCCCCCTTGATCACCTGAAGCCACCCAACCCTAAATATTAGGCAGGATACTAAAAAGGAAAACACCATCAATACAATAAGTAATCTTTTTTTCATCAACAGGCTGATATTTGCGGCCAAATATATCCCCCCAATCCTTTTGCATACACATCATTCATAAACACAGGCACTTCCACTGAGTTTATCAAATTTTTAGATTTTTACAACATATTTAATAAGAAAAAGAGGCTTAATAATTTTCGGCCCCTAAACATCTTTTATAATTAATAGCTGTTCTGGAAATAAATCAAACCTATCTTAATATAATACGCCAATCATCAGGCCAACCTTATTCAATATATTAGAAACAACATTCGAATTTTTTTTCTCCTCAATTCGTGCGGCATCTGATACTATAGTAATATCTCTTTGCGGAATCTTCACATATGTAATTTGGTGATCATCTGGGTTATGCATGCCAAGCTCATTTTCTACATACAACTTAATTCCCTGTATATTTATATCATTTTCTATAGCTACCTTTAATCTGATATTCTCATCCCTAATGTCATCATATACTTTTGATTGCTTATGAATTAAGTAATTTGTCTCTGTTATCTTAGCACTTCTATACATCGCCAAACATCCCGTGGCGAAAATAATAAGTGCGCATAGAACAACCTTCACCTTGGCCTTATTATTTTTTCTTTGTTTTTTCTTTCTACTTAAGACCTTGTTTTCTTCGTATACATCGTACTCAAGTTTTCTTGCCGCTGTCCCTTGAATATAATTATGTTCCTTTAACATATGTATTCACCTCTTACTTTTTATATTCCACGCCGATATACTAAAGCAAAAAAGTATATCCCAATTCGCTAGAATCGGGGTAAGATTATAATGATTTGCCAGGACAAAAAACCTATTTCATTGAAATATTTACTCTTTAACTGTCCAGTTAATAGTACAGGGATGGAAGTAAGCGGTTAACTGCCATTCCCCAATTCAGTATTGTCAAACCTTTATCATTACCTTCCCTGTACTATAGCTGGTTCAACTCCTAACTTGCTTTATCTTTCGTGTGTTTTGCTTTACCTTATCCTTTGTGTGCTTTGCTTTCCCTTATCCTTTGTGTGCTTTGCTTTACCTTATCCTTTGTGTGTTTTGCCTTAATCATTTTATGCTAATCTTTTCTAAAACTCTTAATTTTGCACTTCTTGCTCTTGGGTTATTCTCAATTTCAACCCCAGATGGTATTATGGGTTTTTTTACTACAAGCCGGGCTGTAGGTTTTTTGCCACATATACAAACGGGAAATTTCCCGGGGCATGTACATGGTCTCACCTGCATATTAAATGCCTTTTTTACAATCCTATCTTCCAGTGAGTGGAAAGTTATTATGCAAAACCTTCCCCCCGCTTTCAAAAGTTCCAACCCCTGCTCAATTGCTTTATTCAATACCCCCAGCTCGTTGTTTACAGCTATCCTTAGGGCCTGGAATGTACGTTTTGCTGGGTGAGGACCGTTACGCCTCGCTCCTTCGGGTATAGCAGCTTTAATAATATCCACCAATTCCCATGTCGTTTCAATAGGTTTTGTAGCCCTTGCTTTTACGATAAATTCCGCTATTCGGGCCGCCCACCTCTCTTCACCATAATTATTTATTATATCCCTCAGGTCTTCCTTTTTATACTGGTTAACAATAAGTCCTGCGTCTATATTATCTGTTCTATTCATTCTCATGTCTAAAGGGGCATTTTTCATATAGCTAAATCCCCGATCCCCCTCATCCAACTGATGGGACGATACTCCGATATCTAGCAATATACCATTTACAAAATCTATGTTCTCTTCCTGACAAGCCTCTTTCATATTACAAAAATTTATGTTTTTTAGGATGAATTTTGCTGGGCTGTTAAGCTCCCTGAGCCTTTTGCCAGAAGCATTAATGGCTGATTCATCCTGATCCAGTCCCAACAATATTCCCTCAGGCCCGAGCCCTTTTAATATCTCAGTGGCATGACCTGCCCCCCCTATTGTTCCATCTATATAAACACCCTCAGGGGCAACCCTAAGGCTTGAAATGGCTTCCTCCAGTAATACCGGTTTGTGAATAAACTCCATCTAAGCTCATCAACTCTTTCATCCCGTGTAAATTTAATTTAACAAAATCCCATTACCGATAGAACGCAAACGACCAAATATTAGTATTTAGATCCCAAGCATGGCCATTTTTTCAGCAATACTGTCCGCACTCATGTTTTCATCTCCGGAGTAATCTCCCCATTTGGCTCTATCCCATATCTCTACCCGGGATGATACTCCAATGATGCTTGTTTCCTTATCTAGCTGTGCATATTCCCTTAAATTTTGTGGTATAAGTACCCTTCCTTGCTTGTCCAATTCGCATTCCGTGGCTCCTGCAAAGAAAAACCGGGCAAACGCTCTAACATCCCTATCCGTAAAGGGGAGGGTTCTAAGCTTTGTCTCAAGGTTGTACCATTCCTCCGATGAATATGCGAACAGGCAGTTATCCAATCCCTTGGTCAATATAAACTTTTGACCAAGCTCATCCCTAAATTTAGATGGGATTATAACCCGCCCTTTGGCATCGATTGAATGTTGGTATTCACCATAAAACAATCATTTCACCTCTCGTTTTGGTATCCCTCACCACTTCACACCACTTTCCACCACTTATAATTCAATTGTAGTGCAAAAACATTTAATAATCAAGCCCCTTTTGAAAAATTTCTACAAGAAAAATAAAAGATAGGAAAATAGTCCTATCTTTTATAAGTAATTTTGGAAAGAAGTTGACCCTTATTCTGTTTTAATATTTTCGTTTATTGAATATATATTAGAAACGTTTTTTTCGTCTTCTGGCCGATACACTTAAAATAACCCCAACGGAAATCATATTAGACAACATTGCACTTCCCCCAGCACTTATGAAGGGCAATGGTATCCCTGTTACAGGTAACAGCCCAATGCTCATGCCTATATTTTCTATAAAATTTACTGCAAAAAAAGCCCCTAGACCAATAACTAAAAAGGCTCCATAAGTATCCCTAGCATTTTTTGCTATATACAAAAACCTTATTAGTATAAAAAACACAAGTACTAATATAATAAGGCCCCCAATAAAGCCCAGCTCCTCGCCTATTACAGAAAAAACAAAATCCGATTCCTTTACGGGTACCATCGAATTTTGGGTTTGGATCCCCTTGAACAACCCTTTTCCAAAAATCTGTCCCGAACCAACCGCCATTTTAGATCTCAAAACATTCCATCCACCATCCAACGGATCCAACTCGGGATTTAAAAATACCCTTACCCTATCTCTTCTTTTATCGTTAAGAACCCAAAACCATATAGCTGGAGCAGACATAACGGCCGTTCCAAACATAACAAATATATACCTGTAATGAAGTCCACAAAAAAACATCATTACAAAAATGACACATATAAAAACTGCGGCAACACCAAAATCTTTAGGCGCAGCAATTAATACAACGGGTATTAGGGAGTAAATGGCGAATTTTATGATATTGGCATTTTTATTTTTCTCTCCATCGTAGATTCTAGCAAGGAATATTGAAGCCACGATAACAAGTGAAATTTTGGCTACCTCAGAAGGCTGAAAAGTAAATCCTGCAAAATCCAACCTGTTTTTGCTTCCCAGTTCATCACCAGTTCCTATAATGGGCACAAGGACTAATAGTAAAGTAGTAAATAGGTAAAATAATATCCCTGGGATTTTAAAATTTTTATAATCTAGAAAACTTATCGCAATGGCCAGTATACCCCCAATCACTAAACATCCCATATGGACTATTAACATTCTTCTGCTGTTTGGAAAAGTATTTACCGCACTGCTAACTACAAAACATCCAATGCAAGACAGTAAAATGATAGCAGCAAAAAGACTGTAATCAAAATTTTTAAAGACACTAGGGGTTTTGGTTTTTTCGACATTATACATAATACCCACCCTCAATTGAGTTGATTGCGGCACCCTTAATTTAAAACTACTGTTAATCTTGGGTTTTTATGCCCAACAGTAGTTTTAAAAAACAGTTTACAGCCTAATTATATTTTTTAATCTCTACTATGTCAACAGCCACCAAAAGATGCTAATTACCAGAAAAACACGGGAACGTATATTCTTAACCGAAAATAGTATATCTTCAGTTCCTAGTTCCTCTAGGGACACATTTTTAAGTGTGTCCTTCTTTAGCAAAACAATCAACCTTTTAGACATTCACTTTCCTAGCTTTTTATTGTAGTACTCCACTATTAGTGCATCCAACCTAATACTTAACTCATAAATCTTGGCAGTATCGGCTCCCCTGTCTATCATATTATTTAGCTGCATTTGCAAATCTTGAATTTTTAACTGTTTCACATAATACACCACCATTTTCCTTTGTATGTATCCCTAACAACATAAAAGTATATTTTTTACATTCGAAATAAGATTTTTCGCCTTTTAATTATAAAAAAATACTAATTGCCAGTCAATAGCCTTTAAAAAATGTAATGATAATGTAATAGTGGGAATATATTTGTCATCTTAACAATTTATTTGTTAGAGTAAACACCCTTGTCTTTTTAGTTATATTTACTTCTGCCTTTTATCAACTTTTTCTGTTGTATCTACTTTTTTCGGCTCAATATCAATATTATATACAGGATTAACCTCTGAATTTATTTTTCTCCTTATAAAGATTACAAGGGCGAATACAATTGCGGATACAATCGCTAAAAGTTGAGATGCTCTTATGATTCCGCCTATATAGAGACTATCAGTTCTTAACCCTTCAATCCAAGCTCTTCCAATGCCATATAATGCAGTATAAAGAAAAAACAATTCTCCTGGCACCTTATATCTTTTTCTGTGCCATATCAGGAATGAAAATACAGCAAAATTCCAGATTGACTCATATAAGAAGGTAGGATGCACAGGCATTAATGGGTCAACGCTGCTATCCCCAAGCCATGTCAGGTAATCTTGCACCGCTTTACTGTGCATTCCCCAGGGCAGGGAGGTATTCGTTCCAAATGCCTCCTGATTCACGAAATTGCCCCAACGTCCTATAGCCTGGGCCATAACAAAATATGGGGCAGCCAGATCGGCGATAAGAAAAAAATTAATTTTTCTTACTCTTGTAAAAATCACAGCACCAATTACAGCACCAATCAACCCACCATAAATGGCAAGTCCTCCCGTACGTATATTGATAATGCTCATAATATCTCCGCTAAACTCATCCCACTGAAATATCACATAATAAAGCCTGGCCCCAACAATAGCCATGGGGGCAGCCCATAAAACAAGATCAATTACATCTTCGCTTTTTATGCCAAACTTCTTACAGTTTTTTAACCCCAGCAAAATCGCAAGCAGAAAACCCGTTGAAATAATAATTCCATACCAGTATATGGGTATACCGAATATCCTAAGAGCAACATTATCTATTGCAAATTCCAACCCCATTTTCGGAAATTTAATGATATTCGTTTTGTTCATACATATCCCCCCTGTTTTAAATGGGCCTTATTACGGATAAGGCAAGTTTATCAATATTAAAATGTTGCTTAAACATCTTTTCTACATATTCAAAAGATATTTCACTATATACTTTGAAATAATCAAACATATTTGCCCCCCTAAAATGCACGGAAATAAACATATGTGAAATCCCCTCCACCGAGTTAAGTTGCTTTATAAACCTTCCATTCATTGCTCTTTTTACCCGTTCGTAATCATCCCTATTAAGACCATTATTTTGTAATTCCTCTATCTTTTTAATCAACTTTTCCTTAACCAAAAAGGGGTCTTGTGATTCACCTCCAAAGGCTGAATATGCATAATCCTCTTCAATGGTGTAATCAAAACCGAAGGTGTTGTTAATGAGGCCTTCTTTGTATAATCTGTTATAAAATTCCGAACTTCGACCCATTAGCATCCCAAGTGAGATCTTTACTGCTACTTCTCTTTTAAGAGATTCAATCCCCCCGGTTTGAAAGTTGGTATCTTTGAATCCCATTTGAAATATAGGTATGGAGACAGCAAGTTTCTGCTCTACATAGTCCGTATTGATAGCCTCCTGCTCCTTCGGGAATAGTCGCTTAATGTCGGGTTTTTTATCGTATTTTGATATACCTTCATCAATTTGCATAAACACTTCCTTAGGATCTACATCCCCCACAACCAAAAGTAGCATATTGGATGGGTGATAGAAGGTGTCATAGCAAGTATAAAGTACATCCCTATCTATTTTACTTATACTCTCAATACTGCCAGCGATGTTGACTTTTACCGGATGTTTTTTATAGAGTGCATCTAAGAGGTT
Organism: Clostridium sp.; assembly: GCA_012798835.1. Lineage (GTDB taxonomy): Bacteria > Bacillota > Clostridia > Acetivibrionales > Acetivibrionaceae > Hungateiclostridium. The sequence continues at coordinate 11,054 of JAAZML010000039.1, read as the reverse complement.
GAAAAACACCCGCCAATTCGCATTATCCTCATACATTTTAATTTCCTGTGCAATAATATGCCTTTCTTTTTCAATACTCTCATCCGTTATATAGGGATTTTGTACAAAATCTAGTAATAGTTTTAAGTTTTCCTTGAATCTCTCCGTGCAAGAAAAAAGATAGACTGTCTGAGCAAAACTCGTATATGCGTTGGGATTTGAACCAAGCTTAGAGAACTTATCCATTACACTGCCGTCCTTCTGCTCAAAAAGCTTGTGCTCCAAAAAATGAGCAACACCATCAGGTATCTCTATAACATTATTACTTTCGTTTAGTGAGAACCTGTTGTTAACAGAACCGTAGTGGGTAGCAAAGGTTGCATATTTTTTCAAATATCCCTTCTTTGGTATTACAAAAGCTTTTAAGCCGCTTTTATGGGTATAGCTGTAGACTACCTCATTAAGATTTTTATACTCAATGGTTTTTATATTCATAATAGTATGAATTCTCCCTTCGATTGTATAGTTAGCTTTATATTGTATAATCTATCCTAAGCTAATCCAAAATGTATTACCAGTCTATATCCTTTTTATTCTAAACCCTCTAAAAAGTACACCAGATCAAGTTTTATCTTTTCTGCTATTTCTGCTATATCCGCCTTTTTTATGCCTTTAATATTTTCAACCATATCGTTTAAACTTTCATCCGCACCCGAAATATGTTGACTTAAGAAAAAATCTACAATCCGGAGCGGGCTATCTTTTAGGGATTCAATTCCTGTTTCTATGCTCTTAATTGATGCTTCATACTCGTAATCGGATATATCCCCATTTTTAATGTCATCCAACTGTTTTTCTATTATTTTTAGAGCCTTATCCTTGTTTTTGACCTCTATGCCGCTACTGATAACCATTAGCCCTTTGAATCTTTCAAGCCTTGAAAATACATAGTATGCAAGACCCTCTTTTTCCCTGACATTTTGGAAAAGCTTTGAATGAAGGCCTCCGCCAAGAATACTATTATATAGCATTAACTTGTAATAATCTTTGCTGCTTGGAGGAACATTGGTTCTAAAACCAAGGGACAGTTTTCCCTGACCCACATCCATCTTTTCGGTTACATTTCTTACCTTGGATACATCAGCCTTTGTATCAGTCTTTTTAACCCTTTTTATACTTTCCCTATCTAATTTTGAGAAAGCATCTATAATATACCGAAGATCATCCTTTGCTATATCCCCAAAAACAAAAACGTACATGGGTAATGTCCTTGTGAAGTAAAGATAATGTTTATAAAGATCATGGGCGTTTATTTTTTCCAATTCTTCAATACTCCCATAATCGAATATACCAAAAGGTTCATCAACGCACATTTCTTCGAAGCATTTATCTACTGCATATTGCACTTTATCATTTACCCTGCTCTCAATCATATCCTTTAAATTCTTTATTTCCTGTTCAACATATTCATTTTTAAAAGCATAATCTTGAACAATAGGTTTGTTTATTATTTGCAAAATAAGATCAGTGATTTTCTTTGTTAGGTTGGTATCTGTGTATTTATCAGAAATAAACTCTGCAAAAAACTGTATCACCTGGCTCTCGCCTTTCTTTGTGACCCCGCAGTCAAATATTGCCCCATATAGTTGTTCAAGGCGCATTGATATATCCCTGATAGTAGGATAATCCACGCATCCTCTTTTTAATACAGCGGGCAGAAGTGCATTTTTCGCCGCAGTCTGTGCATTTAGGCTATCGTGATAAAACACATTTATTGAATTGGTCTTAAATTTTTTACTTTTTATATAGAAAATATTTATCCCGCCGAACGATGCTACAGGTGATATACACCCTCTGGAAAAAAAAGAATCCATATAAACATTCCTCCCTATATGTATGTTATTAGTTATAGTATAATGAAAAACCCCGGCTTTATTCAGTAATTGGCAAAGGATAATTTGTATCATAAAATAAATAAAATCTTAGCATATTGAAAATAATACACTACGGAGGGATCCAAATGAGCCATATTAGATATTCCAGAAAATATCCAAGGACCCATATTAAACAATTGGAAACCAATAAAGATGAATGCACACTCAGCCTTAGCGCCATGGCTGCTGCGGGCATGCTTGCGTTAGTATTCACTAAGGGTTTGTTTTGGGGATATATGCTTAAAAAACGTTTACGTTAGGCGGGGGGCTCCGTCCCCCTCCCTATATATACTCCTTTGCATCATCTATATCCCTTCTAATTTGCTCAACAAGCTTCCCTACATCATCGAATCTCTTCTCTCCCCTTATTTTCTTTATTAAAAAGACTTCAATCGTTTTTCCATATATGTAATGTTCCCCAAAGTTTAGTATATGCGTTTCAACGGTTCTGTTGTCGAGCCCCCCGAAAGTAGGATTTATTCCTATGTTAGTAACTCCATGATACATTTCTCCTTCTACCACAACCCTAGATAGAAAAACACCGTTATCGGGCAAAATAATACCCTCATCTGGGTAAATATTTGCGGTGGGAAAACCGATTGTCCTACCTATTTTTCTGCCCCTTTGGACAATTCCTGTTATTGAGTGGTATCTTCCTAAAAGTTCGGAAACTTTTGACATATTGCCTTTTATAACATTTTCCCTTATAAGTGTACTGCTTACTACAATATTATCCTGTTTTACTGGCTCTATAATAATAACCTTAAAACCGTGTTTCCTCCCGAGGTTTTGTAGTAACCGGGCATCTCCTTGCCCCATATGCCCAAATTTGTAATTGAAACCCACAACCACCAGCTTCATATTAAGTTTATCTATTAAAATATCTTTAACAAACAGTTCCGGAGACATTTTCGAGAATTTATTGTTAAATTCCTCAAAATAAAGATAATCCAGACTTGTCCGTCTTAAAAGATCAATTTTCTTGTTTCTTGATAAAAGCAATGGGATATGCAAATTCTTGTTGACCACACTTTTGGTATGCCTGTTAAACGTATACAACACCGAATCAAAAGAATTAAAATCGGATTCGGTTGTAAGTGTATTTATTAAAGCCAAATGACCTATATGCAAGCCGTCGAAATTCCCCAGCCCTACCCCCATTGGCCTTTTGAAACCAATATATGTATCTGTTCCGTATACTACCTTCATAAGCATTCCTTTAATTTATATCATTTTTATAAGCTACTGCATTTATATAAAGAGCTTTACTGATTTGAGATGAAACCCGTTTTTTTTATTTTGGATTATATTCCCTAAAGCAAGGAATTCGCCATTGTATGAATATACCCGGATTCTTTGCGATAAAATAAATCTTGGATCATTAACGGGTACAAAACCGCCGTTTAAAAATTTTTTTGTATTATCTTCATCAAGGGATATCCCTTTGTATTCCTCAAATACCCTATCAATTCCAACCATATAGTTGGATATAATATTCTCCTCGATTCCCCTGCTTATTTGTTCAATGGTTAACGAATTCTTGATGTCAAATTCACCCGATTGCATCCTCACAAGAAAAGACATATGCCCACCGCATCCTAATCTTTCACCTATATCTGCACAAAGTGTTCTGATGTATGTCCCCTTGGAGCAACCCACATCAAAAATTACCTTCTCTCCGTCCACATTTAATATATCTATGAAATGGATTTTAACATCTCTAGGATCACGTTTAATTTCTATGCCGTTTCTAGCCAGCTCATAGAGCTTTTTCCCACCCACCTTAATTGCTGAATACATTGGCGGTATCTGGCTATAATCCCCAACAAATTCTTTGATGGCTTCCGCTATTTTTTGCGGGGCGGGTATTTTATCGGATCTTTTCAGCACCTTCCCCATTGAATCTTGTGTATCAGTTGATATACCCAAAACCATTTCCGCCCTGTAGGCTTTATCCCTATCAATCAGATATTCAATAGCCTTTGTAGCCTTCCCGACACAAACCGGCAGCACCCCTACAGCCCCGGGATCCAATGTACCTGTGTGGCCGATTTTTCTTATTTTTAGCTTTCCCCTAAGGTATGCCACCACATCGAAGGAGGTCATTCCCGGCGGCTTTAAAACATTAAAAATTCCATTCATTTTCAGAGTACTTCCTTTATTTCATCTATGAATAATCTTTTTACTCTTTCTATATTTCCCCTCGCGATACAGCCTGCAGCCCTTATATGCCCCCCACCAAGATGTTTTTTTGCAATTTTAGAGACATCGACGTATTTATTTGATCTGAGGTTAATTTTGTATTCATCATCTGCGTATTGTCTTATCATTATAGCCACCTCAACACCCTCCACATTTCTTCCATAGTTGACCAAACCATCGCAATCTTCCTCCGATGCTCCTACCTCTTTTAGCATATCCCGTGTAAGGAGCATGAGAGCAATTTTTCCATCGCCATGTATCTCCATCTCTCTAATTGCTATTCCTGTAAGCCTTACCTTTGGTAGAGATACGGTGTCAAAAATTAACTGGGATATTTGTGCTACTTCTACTCCCTTGCCAATAAGATCTGCAATAATCCGGTGGGTATTTGAAGTTGTATTGCCATATCTAAAACTGCCAGTATCCGTGGCTATTGCAACATAGAGGCATGTGGCAATAGCCTTATTAATGGTTACTCCCATTTTTTTGATGATGCTGTATACCATTTCACCCGCAGCAGACGAACCCGATTCCACTAAATTTATCTGAGCAAATTCGGTATTCGTGGGGTGATGATCTATATTTATCGTTTTATTCGCATCTTTGAAAATTAGGTATCTTTCCCCAAGACGCTCTATATCACCCGTATCCACTGCTAATACCAAATCATATTTATAAGGGTTTCCCCCGTATACCTTAAAAAATTCCTTTCCCGGCAGGAAGCTGTAAGTATGTGGGATCTCTTCCTCGGCATAAACCACAGGAAGCTTATTTAATTCCTTTAGTGCCATCGCCATTGCAAGGCTTGAACCTAGTGCATCTCCATCCGCCGAAACATGCGGCAAAATAGCGATTCTCTCTGTATCCTGTATCAAAGAAATAATTTCATTTTCTATCATTCTCTGCCCTCGATAAATTCTTTAGTTTTTATATTTCATTTTCATGTATACCATCCTAAGGCTTTCTTATTTATCTTGGTTTACTGTATCATTAATTAGCTTGGTTATATAAGCTCCTCTTTCAATTGAATTATCAAGCTCAAATTGGATCTCCGGTGTATGCCTTAGTTGTACCCTGTGACCAATCTCACGCCTAATAAATCCAGCGGCACTTTTTAGCCCCTCTATAGAATTATTTTTATCTTCTTCGCTTCCCATAACGCTTATACGAACCTTGGCATAACGCAAATCCTTTGTTACATTAACATCCGTTACACTTATTAGCTGCGAGAGCCTAGGATCCTTAAGATCATTTTGTATGATATTGCTAATCTCTTTTTTTATTTCCCCAGATATACGTGCTAGTCTATCCATGATACACACCCTCCCTATGAATTATGCTATTTGCAAAACCCTAACTTTATTATTTTGTACCCCAATATATAAATGTATCCAGCCCTAAATATAATACCATACAATTTGGTGCCTATAAATACTAATATGGGCCTGCAATTAGCCCTAGTGGAAACTAGATTTAGTATGGTAAAAGGTTATTCTCTTACCTCTTCCATAGAATATGATTCTACGACATCCCCCTCTTTTATGTCGTTGAACTTCTCTATAGATAGGCCGCATTCAAATCCCTGCAAAACTTCCCTAACATCGTCCTTAAATCTTTTTAGCGATGCAAGATTTCCCTCATACACAACAATACCATCCCGTATCAGCCTAATATCAGAACTTCTAATAATCTTGCCATCGGTAACGTACCCCCCGCCAATAGTACCTATGCCGGAAGCTTTAAATATTTGTCTTATTTCCACATGGCCTAACACGACCTCTTTGTATGTGGGATCTAGCATACCCTTCATAGCAGATTGTATATCTTCAATCGCATCATATATAATCCTATATAGCCTTAAATCAACACCCGATTCCTTTGCTACATCCGTCACATTAGCAGCAGGCCTAACGTTAAAACCAATTATAATGGCATTAGAAACCAGCGCTAGTGTCACATCAGATTCAGTTACTGCACCAACCGCTCCGTGAATAATATTCACCCTTACCTCTTCATTACTAAGCTTTTCAAGGGATTGTTTAACAGCTTCAACAGAGCCCTGAACATCTGCCTTGACAATGATGTTTAATTCTTTGACTTTTCCTTCTTTTATCTGATTAAATAGATCCTCTAAGGATACCCTGGTATTAGTGTTTAAATGTTTCTCTCTCTGTTGGAATCTTCTTTTCTCAACAAGGTGCTTTGCAACCCTCTCGTCGGTTATTGCATGAAATATCTCCCCAGCCTCCGGTACTTCGGGCAAACCAAGTATCTCAACCGGAGTAGAAGGCCCGGCCGTTTTTATTCTACGTCCTCTATCGTCCATCATTGCTCTTATACGTCCAACCGTTGTGCCGGTTATAATTGAGTCCCCAGTTTTAAGTGTTCCCCTTTGAACTAGCAGTGTAGCAGTAGGTCCTCTATCTCTATCAAGTCTAGCCTCAATTACAGTACCTTTAGCCTGTTTTTTGGGGTTTGCCTTAAGTTCCGTCATATCAGCAACCAAAAGCACCATTTCCAATAAATGATCTATATTGCTCCTTTGCTTGGCGGAAACCTCTACACATATCAAGTCCCCTCCCCATTCTTCGGGTACAAGTCCATGCTCCGTAAGCGCCTGCTTGATCTTATCAGGATTTGCGCCTGGTTTATCAATTTTGTTAATAGCGACTATAATTGTAACATTTGCGGCTTTTGCATGGTTTATTGCCTCAACAGTTTGGGGCATCACACCATCGTCAGCAGCCACAACAAGTATAGCAACATCAGTAACCTGCGCTCCCCTTGCTCTCATGGCTGTAAAAGCCTCATGCCCTGGAGTATCAAGAAATGTTATGTTCCTATCATTTATACTTACAGTATACGCACCTATATGCTGGGTAATACCCCCCGCCTCACTCTTAGTAACATTAGACTTTTTAATAGCATCCAACAAAGATGTTTTCCCATGATCCACATGGCCCATAACAACCACAACTGGTGGTCTTTGTACTGCTTCGGGATCATTGATATCATCGGAATCATCAAAAAGAATATCTTCTTCATTTATAATAATTTCCTTTTCTGCCTTAACCCCAAATTCATCGGATATTATTGCAGCTGTCTCAAAATCGACTTCCTGGTTAAGTGTTGCCATTATTCCCATAGCCATCAATTTTTTTATTACCTCAGCTGCAGTCTTTTTAAGCGATTCGGCAAGCTCTTTGACGGTAAGAACCTCCGGTATTTTAATTGATGTTAGCACAGCCTTAGGCGGTATATATTTTTCCACCCTTTTATCTTCTCTTTTCCTTCTAGGCCTTCTTTTCTTTTTCCCGCCATCGGTTAATCTTCCATCTAGTCCAAAATCATTTGATTGTGCCCCCGTGACAGGCTTTTTTGAAGTTAGGACATTCCTCATAGTTTTATTTTCTTTGTTTTTCCCCATGTTTCCACCGGGTTTTGAATTATCCTTTCTCTGACCTCTCCTAGAATCCCTTTGGGTATCCTTTGTCATCTCACGTTTTTCCCTTTCAATACGTTGTGAATTAAGTTCATCTTTCTGGGAAGGGGTGAGCTCAGCTTTAGGTATTTCCAGATGTTTGCTATGTGGGCTCCTATTGCCTTGTCTCTGACCAGTACTTGCTGCAGTTCCCATTTTACTGACTGGAATATCGGTTTTAGTGCGGGAAAAATCCCTTTTGGGCGCCCTGCCTTTATTGTCAAGATTCTTTTTACCACTTCCACCTGGCAAATTACCGGTACTTACTCTTTTGTTGTCTTTGCTAATAAGATCTTTTTTCGGAGCAGGGGGAATACTACTTTTCCCTGCTTTTTCGTTGTTTGTCTGACTGGAAGCGGTCAAAGCTTTTTTTTCTGTCGCTGGAATATCGGTTTTACTGCTGGCAGTCTGTTTTGAACTTTCTGGTCCTTTAGGGGAAACACCTGCAATTTTAGCACCTTCTGCGATATTCTTTTCCTCACTTTTTGGTGCCTTATCAGTACTTTGATTTTTAATATCCCTGTTAGCAGGTAACTTTGCTATATCTTTTTTCTTGATCTCTTTTTTTTCGTTTTTAATTCGTTCGCCAAAATCAGGTTTGCTTTCTCTGACAAATCCGGGGCGGAGCCCAGATGTAGAGGTGGCCACCTTAACAAAATCACTTCTTCTTTTTCTGTCACCTTTTTTAGGGTTTCTATCAGTATTAGTCCCCCCCTCGTTGTTCGATTCCTGCGAATCAAGATAAATTTCCGTTGTTCTTATAATCCTCGGAGCCTTTTTAGAATTCTTTCTTGCCTCAGGCTTATGGTGAATTACCTTTTGTTCTGTAGAATCCTTCTTGTCTGCCACACCGGATTTATCTTCGCTATGTCGTATAACGCCTATATGATCATATAAAGCCTCTAATTGCTCCCCCTCAATAAGGCTCATGTGATTTTTTACTTCAATTTTAATTTCAGCTAATTTCTCAATTAACCTTTTGCTTGTTGTATTAAGTTCCTTTGCCAACTGATATACTCTCTTTTTCGCCAATAAATTCACCCCCGTATCCAGTATTTGCACGATCAATCATTTGTATTATGTTTCTTGAAAATTCTTTTTCCTGTATTGCTATTACAGACCTTAATTCCTTACCAATAGATTTACCTAACAGTCCCTTTTTTCCAAATATCTTGAATTTTATGTTGTTATAATTACATGCATCCATAAACTTTTTTCTGGTATTTAATGATGCGTCTTCTGCCACAATTAGCAAATCTACCTTCCCTGCCTTTAGTGCTCTTTCACATACTTCATCCCCTGAGATTAGCTTATTTGCCTTTCTAGCTAAGCCCAGAAAAGAGTATATTTTCTCAATCATTACATCCCTCCAACTCTTTTCCTAATTGCTCATATATTTTTTTACAAACAGGAGTTTCAAATGCTCTTTCTAATCCTCCAGTCTTTTTAATCCTTTCAAAGCAAGAAATATCTTTGCAAATATATGCCCCCCGACCCGATTTTTTGCCCGTAAGATCGATAGATATTTCATTTTCCTTATTCTTAACCACCCGAATCAGTTGTTTCTTAGGTTTTGCCTCACGACATCCTAAGCATATTCTCATTGGGATCTTTCTTTTTTTCACTGATTATCACTTCCTTAAAACATCCACTACAAAACTTATTTTTGTCTTATGTCACCGCATAACCTTACATAATAATCTAGCCGGAATGTATTTACTGAAGGCTACAACAATTTCGTTAAATTTTTAAGAATCTTCCTCGGGTACATCTTTTGATTCCTGCGATGGCTGTTCATCGTGCAATTCTTCTATTTCTTCGGCCATTTCATCTGATATTTTAGGTGCCTGTTCCCCATGCAGCTCCTCTATCTCCTCGGCCCCTTCATCCAATACTTGCGATGCCCGTTCTCCATGCAACTCCTCGATCTCCTCGATCTCTTCATCTATTATCTGTGATGGTTGCTCTTTATATGACTCTTCCCCATGGGCTTCCTCACTCACCTGATCAAAAAACAGCCCCTCTAATACATCCTTGCTATCAAGGTTTTCATTAATGCTATTTCTGGTTTCATTTTTTACCGGATCGTAGCTATCATTAAAATTTAAAAACTGTTGCTCTATCGTGGCTCTAAACTGGGATTCGCTTTTTATATCTATCTTCCACCCCGTTAGTTTTGCTGCAAGCCTTGCATTTTGCCCTTCCTTACCTATTGCTAAGGATAATTGAAAATCTGGTACCGTGACCGTTGCACTTTTTTCTTCCTCATCCGTATCTACCCGTACAACCTTTGCAGGGCTCAAGCTGCTGGAGATATATTCCTCGGCATTGCTACTCCACTTTATTATATCAATTTTTTCGCCCCGGAGCTCATCAACAATGGCTTGTACCCTTATACCTTTTTGCCCAACACATGCCCCAACAGGATCCACATTATCCTCTCTTGAGTAGACTGCAATTTTTGTTCTGGATCCAGGTTCTCTTGATATATTCTTTATCTCAACAATTCCCTCATATATCTCGGGAACCTCAAGCTCAAAAAGTCTTTTTACAATCCCGGGATGCGTCCTAGAAACCATAATTTGGGGTCCCTTTGTAGTTTTTTTGACTTCTACTATATAGGTTTTTATCCTATCGTTAAATTTGTAGTCCTCACCAGGTATTTGTTCGGACATGGGCAACACCGCCTCTGTTTTACCCAGATCGATGATCATATTTCTTCTTTCTGCCCTCTGGACAATCCCCGTAACTATTTCCCCTTCTTTATTAGCAAACTCATCATAAACAATATTTCTCTCCGCTTCCCTGATTCTTTGTACAACCACCTGTTTGGCGGTTTGAGCAGCTATCCTTCCAAATTGTCTTGGCGTGACCTCTATTTCAGCCATATCACCCTCTTCAAGTTCTGTGTTTACGTTTTTAGCTTCCTCAATCGATATTTCTGTCAATTCATCTTGGGGTTCACTGGTAACTTTCTTTAATGCAAAAACCTTAAAATCACCGGTTACCTGATCAATAAAAACCCTAACATTTTGCGCTGAACCAAAACTTCTTTTATATGCCGATATAAGAGCCGCCTCAATGGCCTCGATTATAATATCCTTGTTGATACCCTTATCCTTCTCCAACTGCTCTAACGCATGAATCAAATCCGCACTCATTATAGATCCTCCTTATTTAGTTTTTATGTTATATATTATCCAATACCAATTAGGAGTGCACATTCTATAACCTTCTTCCGATACAGCTAAAATTGTATCTGTCTTTTTATCAGGGCAATCCCGCTACGTTCAAATCCGCTGCTTTCACCGTTATCGTCTTCGATAAATATGGTGTTTGGGTCATATCCCAGCAACTTTCCTACAAATATTTTTTTCCCGTTAATAGGGTTAAACACCTTTATTTCAACTATTTGACCCTTGTATTTTTCAAAATCACTATCTTTTTTTAAGGGTCTT
>JAAZML010000148.1 GCA_012798835.1 Clostridium sp. | reverse complement strand
TTCCTATATAGAAAACAAAAGGCATAACTTTTGGGAGAAAGAACGCAAAAAACCGCCAAAAGTATAATAACCAATGGCGGTTGCACGCTTGCAATAAGTAAACTTTGAACAAGCCTGATTGTAAATTTATCTCTTTGAGAATTGGGGTGCCTTTCTTGCCTTTTTCAAACCATATTTCTTTCTTTCCTTCATACGTGAATCTCTTGTGAGAAATCCGGCCTTCTTCAAGGTAGGCCTTAATTCCCCGTCAGCCTCCAAAAGTGCTCTTGCTATGCCATGCCTTATAGCACCTGCCTGTCCGGTAAAGCCTCCTCCTGCTACTTTACAAAGTACATCAAATTTACTCAATGTATCCGTAAGCACCAATGGCTGTTTAACTATGGTTTTTAATGTTTCCAGTCCAAAAAAATCGTCTAAATCTCTATCGTTTATAGTAACCTTTCCATTTCCGGGAACAAGTCTAACTCTAGCTATTGATTTCTTTCTCCGCCCAGTCCCATAATACTGTACTTTCGCCATAAAAAACTAATCCTCCCTTCCGTTAAACATTGATTTCTAATTTTTCTGGTTTTTGAGCTTCGTGCGGGTGCTCAACTCCTTTATAAACCTTAAGCTTCTTTCTCATAGCTCTTCCTAAGCTGTTTTTAGGAAGCATACCCTTGACAGCAATCTCCACAGCACGTTCTGGTCTTTCGCTCATAAATGTCCTGTACTTTATTTCCTTTAATCCCCCGGGGTATCCCGAATGTCTTCTGTAAAATTTTTGATCCAGCTTCTTACCGGTCAAAACTACCTTTTCGGCATTTAATACTATTACAAAATCGCCTGTGTCAACATGTGGGGTATACTCGGGCTTATTCTTGCCCCTTAAAATTTTGGCTATTTCGCTTGCCAATCTACCTAGTGGTTTCCCTTCCGCATCAACCACATACCACTTTCTTTCAACTTCATGGGCTTTTGCCATAAAAGTTTTCATGCGTTCTTCAACCTCCTTATATCAAGACATAAGTTTAAATTTATAGAAATAATACTTTAGTCCAAAAAAGTGAACCAAGATTCTAACACTTAAACATTGTAATACAGGTTAATTTTCATGTCAAGTGTATTTTGCTAAAATTTAAATTTACCTTTTGTTTTCTTTCATTACTGTCTGTTAATTGCTTATTACTCTCCTATAATCCCGCGTCATTTTTATTTTTCTTTTTACATCGTTATATATTCCATGTTTATCCAAGCGGTTTTCGATTGACAAAGCACCACCATAGGAATTATAATTATTATATAGTTGTATATGGGGAATTTCTAAAATTCTTTTATTTTACCTCTTAAACAATTTTGTTTTATCATTACAGCCAAGGAGTGAGCATATTGAAGGACATGATAGTAGGTCAATTCCAGTACACCGTTAAAGAACTTCTGGTGCGCAATAAGAGCATTTTGGATTTAATTACAAAGTTTCAAGATTCAGGTGGGAGAGTCAACCGAGGAATAGTTAAATCAGTCACTCAATGCGGGTGTGTTAAGGTGAATGCCAAAAAACAAAGCTACCCTGATGGTGCCGATTTTGATGAAATCCGTACTCTCATGGAAACACATCTAGACGGAGAGTTATGTGAAAACTGCAGAGACTTGATCGAAAGAGATATCGGCCGAAATATGTTCTATCTAACCTCGATATGCAATACCCTAGACCTTAATCTATATGATATTATAATAAAGGAATTTGATAGGATAAAAATGCTTGGTAAGTATAATTTAAGATAAGAGTATCCTGTCTAAACTTGCCATGCCAAACCCGATTTCATAGTATCGTTTTGCATAAACGTTTGTGTATTTTTACATTCGTCTTGCATCTAAAAATATTTGCTCTTGGATCCTTCCCAAACTTTCTCTGATAAGCCTTGATCTTATCTCCCCAATACCTTCAACCTCGTTGAGTTCCTTTGGGGATGCATTTAATATTTCCTGAAGGTTTGAAAATCTTTGCACTAATTTTTTCACTATACTTGCAGGTATTCTCGGGACCCTGCTTAACAGCCTATAACCCTTAGGATACACGGTGGTATCAAAGATATCATATTCTTTATCATAGCCAAGGATGCTGCATATATTTCTAAGATCCATAAGGGAGTCATAGCTAAGTGTCCTAATCCCCTCAAGTATTTTTTGAAGGTTTCCATCCGCATCCTGTGCGTAGTCCTCTATCATCAGTATTCCATCTTCATCCACACCCGATAGAAGCTCATCAAGCTGCATACTTAGCAGCCTGCCCTCGCTCCCCAGTTCGCAGATATATCTCTCTACCTCTGCGGCAACACCCATTACCATACCGCTCCTTTGCAGTGCAAACGCCACATCATCCAGTGTTACTATTCCCTCTATTTCTAGTAAACTAAGATTATTTACCGCATCCTCTAGCACCGTCTTATATTTTTCAAGGGTTTGCAACGCCTGATTGGCCTCACCTAATATAACGGATGTTTCCCTAAGTATATATTTACCCACATCCATGTAGAGCGTTATAATGTTTCTTCTTTGGGATATACCCAAAACAACTTCCCCAGTCTGTTTTGCTACCCTGTCGGCTGTTTTGTGCCTTGTGCCGGTTTCATCGGTAGGAATCTTTGTATCCGGTATCAACAAGGCATTGGCATAAAGTATCTTTTTTAGATCCTTACTCAAAATTATGGCTCCATCCATTTTAGCCAGTTCGTATATATGGGCAGGCGAATAATCCTTATTGATATAGAAACCACCATCTACTAAATTTAAAACTTTTTTGGAATCTCCAATAACAATAAGTGCACCTGTCCTAGCCTTTAAAATGTTCTCTAGACCTTCCCTTAATAACGTGCCGGGCGCCAAAATTTTTAACACATCATACATTGCTTCATCTTTTATTTTATCGATACCATTCATAAATCCTCCATATTAAATCCGTTTAAAAGTTGGAATTAAACCCTAAAATAAAATAGCAATAAATCTATAGCAGGATATTTAAAGCTTCATGCACATTTTCCACATACTTTACATCTATGCCGCCAAAGCCCTTTACTTGCTTTACAATTTTTTTATTTCCACTGGGAACAACACAGTTCTTAAATCCAATTCTCATAGCTTCCATTACCCTTTTGTCTATCTGATTGACAGCTCTTACCTCCCCCGTAAGCCCTACCTCGCCAATTAAAACAGTACTAATATCAACCGGCTTATTTCGAAAACTCGAGGCAATTGCGGCCACAACCCCCAAATCACATGCAGGTTCATCTATCTTTATACCACCGACTACATTAACATAAGCATCAAAATTGTGCAGCTGCATACCTACCCTTTTTTCAAGAACAGCCATTAAAAGAGTAATTCTGTTATGATCCGCCCCTGTTGCCATTCTCCTGGGCATACCAAAGCTTGTAGGACAAACCAGCGCCTGTATCTCAATCAACATGGGTCGGGTACCCTCAAGGCTTGAGACCACAACGGAGCCGGGAACACTTTCTGTCCTTCCCGACAGCATCAGCGCCGAGGGATTATCGATCTCTACAAGGCCTATATCTCTCATCTCAAAAATGCCTATCTCATTTGTCGAGCCAAATCGATTTTTTACAGCCCGAAGTATCCTATAGCTCAAATGTCTTTCACCTTCGAAATAAAGAACGGTATCCACCATATGTTCCAAAACCCTAGGGCCTGCTATAGCCCCCTCTTTTGTGACATGCCCCACAATAATTATCGCAATATTGGTAGTTTTCGCTATACGCATAAGACCAGCTGTAATCTCCCTTACCTGGCTTACACTCCCCGGAGCAGAAGATAATTCCTCGTTAAACATAGTTTGTATTGAATCAACTATTATAAGATCGGGTTTTTCCTCGTCACATAAAACCCGTATTGCCCTAAAACTAGTCTCAGAAACCATTAAAAGATTTGGATTGCTTACATTTAATCTATCGGCTCGGATCTTAATTTGCTTAACCGACTCCTCCCCCGAAATATATAAAACTTTTGATTTTACTTTCACCTTATCGCATATTTGGAGCAAGAGCGTAGATTTGCCAATACCGGGATCTCCCCCCACAAGAACAAGGGAGCCCATTACTATGCCGCCCCCAAGAACTCTGTCCATTTCCTTCATACCGGTGAGGTAGCGTTGTTCTCCCTCCACGACAATATCCCCTATGCCTACTGGTTTCATATTTGTAGGGGCATATTCCCTGCCACCCTTCTTGATCGGGATCTCTTCAACTTCTTCAATAAAAGTATTCCATTGGTTGCATGCGGGGCACTTTCCAAGCCAACCCCTGCTCTCATAGCCACATTCCCTGCATGCAAAATAAGATTTTTGCTTTGACATTTTCTCTCCCCACTGGGGGCCTTCTTATAAGTTCCCCCAGATTTATCCATGTTTTTGTTAAATAAACTTAATTTTTATAAAGCACCTGCATCCTTAAGCCCCGAT
This sequence comes from Clostridium sp., assembly GCA_012798835.1. Classification (GTDB taxonomy): domain Bacteria; phylum Bacillota; class Clostridia; order Acetivibrionales; family Acetivibrionaceae; genus Hungateiclostridium. The sequence continues at coordinate 21,505 of JAAZML010000148.1, read as the reverse complement.
AGGACCAAGACAAACATCGCATGGGACCATGTAAGCGGTATTACCCAGCAGGGTTTTCCACTATCCTTGCTCACCTGTTCAGGTAAAAAGCCCAGCTGTGTACGGGACTTAACAGCCCACATAAGGTATTCTTTCGCTTTGTCATATTCTGCAATCTCTATATAGTAAAGGGCCACCCAAAGTGTAGCCAAAACCCACGGGTTACCACCCATATAATTATCGTGCTCATACCTTTTTATTCCCCCCACCGGGTGGGATGTAAGAGCATTTTCGATGGCTTCAACCGTTTGCCTAACCCTTGTATCCTTCGCATCAAAAACTTTAAAGGGAACTGTTACCCCAATTAAACTTACATCTATGATCCAGTCCTCCAATGTAACATCCCTATAATATCCCTTATCGTTTGCCTTTATAATAACGGTATGCTGGGAGTGCTCAGATCCCCAAGGATTTAGCTTAGTTCTAACACTTCGTATAAAGCGATTTGCCTCGTCCTTCCAAAAATTCTTTTCTATAGCTTCCTTCATTTCCGTTGCAGCCCTACTCCACCTTTCAATGGTATCTGGATTTGCATTCATGATTCTTGCCACTTCCACCCCAGCCTTTAGGCCACCATATACTGCGGCACTAGAATAGGTATGCTCGCCAACCCTCTCTTCCCAAAGATCGTAGCTAGGTTTGGGCAGCCCCGTATCCTCATCTTTAAATCTTATTAAAAACTCAACACCCTTTTCTATGCTTTCCCACATATCCCTGAGAAAATCAATATTGTCCGTAGCCCTATAATGGCTATACATACCCCATATAAGCGATCCGGTCTCATCCACCTGCAGCCCCCAAGATGGTGCCAGATTCCCATCCATGTAAAATCTTTGCTGCCACGATCCATCCTCATCCTGAGTCATTACAGCCCACTTATAAAACATATCCACTGCATCGGTAAGCCCTGCTGTATCCAAAGCCTCCGTAATAAATGCCGCATCCCTTCCCCAACAGTAGGCGTACCTTCCGCATCTTGTAAATCCCTCATCAACTTCCGCCGATGCCAAAAGTCCCCCTGTCCGCTTATCCGACATTAGCTTGAATACCAAAATAGTCCTTTTATAGAGCTCGTTAATATCATTATCCTTTGTATAAAGTTGCCTTGAATCCTTTATTACTTCCTTCCAATAAGAAGCGGTGTTTTCATATTCCTTTCCTACATCCATCTGCCTGCACGATCTTGCTAATTCTTTGACTCCCTTTAATGTATGGGATAAACATATAAAAAGGTTGAAATTTACTTTTTGCCCTGGGTTTATCTCACCTATATTAAACGAAATCGCACCCTCATTCATCATCCCAATACTGTCATAACCGTTTAGCTCTGTGCTGGCTGCACTATCAAAAGCATTGTTGCCCAACTGGAACTGCACCACCTCACGTTCGGATGATATGGATGTATAATAATTATGTCTGTAGTGAATTAACGAATCGGCATTAAAATCAAATAGGGTGCTCAGCAATTCCGGATTTGTGGATATCATCGAAGAATATTGCATAAACCCAAGATCCACCTTATCGTAACCTGTGTTTTCGATTGTGTATTGCCTTACTAGTATATCCTTGTCTATTAGTGCAAAATCTATCTGTTCTATTCTTAAACCTTTTTGGTTGCTCTGACATATTGTTTTTAAAATATTGGTATGTTCCACATAGTATTGTTTATGGTGCCAATCACACCCGTTAAGCCACGATGTACTATTTTTATGACCGGTGTAAAATATTCCCGCTGCCATTCTTTCGATATGCTGGGGGTAATCAATATGCGGCCAAAATAGCCTTATCAGTTCACCTTTGCTTGTTAAGCATGCAAGCATCTTGGAGTTACCAATAATCGCATCATTAAAGTGTGTTTTTATCATAGACACCCTCCTGAAATTAAAATATTGAATTTGAATAGAAATTTGTACAGCAATTTTGTGAACAGAATCTTTAGAATATTGTAAATAATACGACACTACTTAATTATAGCATACTTTATTATTTTTTTATCATAAATAATTTTCCTTATTCAGTACAAAATAATAGTGAAATATAAATTTTGCAAATTGGGGTTGCATATCAAAGCAAAGTATTATAACACAATATTATCGATTTGGAGGAATTAGATGTTACCACATATAAATAGCGCTATATACTACATAACACAGATTATGCAGGTGATAATATTTGTTGCGGGATGTTATTTCTTGGGGATATCTATTTTAGGCTGGAGAAGAAAGAAGGAAAGAGATCCTTGTGAATATCTCCCCCACAGCAAATTCGCCTTAATCGTAGCAGCGCATAATGAAGAGACGGTAATTGCACATATTGTTGATAGCCTCAACAGACAAAATTACCCCAAAAGCCTTTTTGATGTTTTTGTCATCGCTGATAATTGCACAGACAAAACCGCCAAAATAGCAAGGGAACACGGTGCAAGGGTTTATGAAAGGAGAAATAGCAGTGCCCGCGGGAAAGGGCATGCCCTAGAATGGATGTTTCAACAGATATTCGATATGGAAGAGAGCTATGACGCTATAAGTGTCTTTGATGCTGATAACCTCGTTGCAGCAAACTACCTTTTGGAAATGAACAAACATCTTTGTATGGGACATAGGGTTATACAGGGCTATATTGACAGCAAAAACCCCTACGATTCCTGGATTACATGCTCGTATTCCATTGCGTTTTGGCTTTCAAACCGGGTTTTCCAGCTTCCCAGATATTATATGGGTCTTAGCTGTAGCCTGTGCGGTACAGGTTTTTGTGTAGATGTGAACGTTTTAAAGGAAATAGGCTGGGGTGCCACATGCCTTACCGAAGATCTTGAATTTACAATGAAGCTTGCCCTTAGCGACTATAAAGTCGCCTGGGCACACGATGCCATCGTATATGACGAAAAACCCATTACACTAAAGCAATCATGGAATCAGCGAAAAAGATGGATGCAAGGTCATGCAGACTGTGCAAGCCGATTTCTCCCTTCCTTATTTCGCAAAGCCTTTAAAGAAGGCGATCTCATAGCCTTTGATTGTGCCATATACCTATTTCAACCGATTAGGCTGGTTTTTATCGGTCTTATAACAATAATGATGTGGATACAGACTTTTCTCCCCCAGTCTCCCTTTTTCAACTTGAGGTATGTGTTTCCAGTGGGAGTCTGGTACGTTTTTGTAACTTTGCAATTTTTGTATGGACCATTGGTTATATTATCCGAAAAAAGATTTAGACTGAAAGCCCTTATGGGATTTTTAATTTATCCGTTTTATTGTATCACGTGGATCCCCATTACAATACAAGGCTTTTTGAGCAAAAACAATAAAGATTGGAGCCACACTCATCACTCGAGAAAAATAAGCATATCCGATCTTGAAAAAGCATAATAAAGCGTCAATGCCCCCCCAAAATTCCAAAGTATACACAATAGAATTTTTAAAAAACTAATCCCATGGAGCAATATGAATTCTGCCCATGGGATTAGTAAGATCGTTTGTTCACTTGTTTTCTAGACTTTATTTAACGCAGGCTTGTCATCCTTCTTCAATATCAACCCGCCATCCTTGCCCTGTATAAATACTTTGTCTCCTGCTTTTACTCTGCCTTCTAACATTTCCTCTGCTAGCTTATCCTCTATCATATTCTGGATGGCTCTTCTTAGAGGTCTTGCACCATAAGCCTGATCAAAACCCTCCTTGACCAAAATTGCAACGGCATCATCCGATACCTGCATTTTAATCGCATTTTGCTCAAGTCTTTCGGAAAGATTATTTAACATAAGCCTTACAATATCCTTGAGGTGTTCCTCCTCGAGGGAATGAAATACTATCGTTTCATCAATCCTATTTAAAAATTCCGGCCTAAAGCTTTTTTTAAGCTCACCCATAACGTTGTTTTTCATCTCATTATAGGTACTTTCCGCACTTTGGGAACCCGTACTAAAGCCCAACCGTTTGGGTTCGGAAATAAGTCTAGCACCTATATTCGAGGTCATAATAATTACCGTATTTCGAAAATCCACCACCCGGCCTTGCGAATCCGTTAATCTCCCGTCCTCTAGTATTTGAAGGAGTATATTAAACACATCGGGGTGGGCTTTTTCAATTTCATCAAATAATAAAACCGAATAGGGTCTTCTTCTCACCTTCTCCGTCAACTGGCCACCTTCTTCATACCCTACATATCCAGGCGGCGAACCCACAAGCCTTGAAACGCTATGTTTTTCCATATATTCGGACATATCTATCCTTATCATTGCACTTTCTTCCCCAAACATAGCCTCTGCTAAAGTTTTGCTAAGCTCGGTCTTCCCCACCCCGGTAGGACCCAAAAATATAAAAGAACCTATTGGCCGCTTGGGATCCTTCAGCCCAACCCTGCCCCTTCTTATCGCCCTTGAAATGGCCTTTACCGCCTCACCTTGCCCAATTACTCTTTTGTGGAGTTCCTCCTCCATTTTCAAAAGCCTTTCCGATTCTTCCTCTGCAAGGCGCTTTACTGGAATACCAGTCCAATCCGCAACTATCTCTGCTATTTCATTTTCGGATACAGTATCGGTGGTCGTTTGATTTTTTTGCTGCCATTTGTTCTTCGCTTCTTCTAATTCATTTTTAAGTTTTTGTTCTTCATCCCTAATCCTCGCAGCTTTTTCAAATTCCTGACACACTATAGCGTCTTCCTTTTCTTTACTAAGCCGTTCAACTTTTTCCTCAAGGTGCTTGAGATCGGGTGGTGCCGTAAATGATTTCAGCCTAACTCTAGATGCAGATTCATCAATAAGATCTATAGCCTTATCTGGCAAAAACCTATCGGATATATATCTAGCCGACATATTAACCGCAGCCTCCAAAGCCTCATCGGTTATCTTTACCCTATGATGGGCCTCGTATTTGTCTCGCAGACCCTTTAATATTTCAATAGCTTCCTCTTTTGTGGGTTCACCCACCACGATGGGCTGAAATCGCCTTTCAAGAGCCGCATCCTTTTCAATATGCTTTCTATACTCATCAAGGGTTGTCGCCCCGATAACCTGAATTTCTCCCCTAGCAAGAAAGGGTTTTAGTATATTAGAGGCATCAATGGCACCCTCTGCCGCACCAGCTCCGATTATCGTGTGCATCTCATCAATAAACAATACTACATTCCCGGATTTTCGTAGTTCACCTATGGCCTTTTTTAATCTATCTTCGAATTCGCCCCTATATTTTGCACCAGCAACCATGGATGATAAATCAAGGGTGACAAGCCGCTTACCTTTTAATGTCTCAGGGATGCTGCCTTCAACTATTTTTTGTGCAAGGCCCTCTGCTATTGCGGTTTTTCCAACCCCAGGTTCACCTATAAGACAGGGGTTGTTTTTTGTTCTTCGGCTCAAAATTTGAATGACCCTTTCTATTTCCTTATCACGACCGATAACAGGATCAAATTTTGCTTCTTTGGCCATTTCGGTAAAATCCCTGCCAAACTGATTAAGTGTGGGAGTATTGGAAGTGGCTTGGTTGTTCTTCGGTTTCCCAGCCATACCCGGTGCTTCCTCACTTAATACTTTTATTATTTCGCGAGTCAGTCTTTGTTGATCGACCCCAAGGTTTGCTAAAATCCTAACCGCCACACTCTCCCCCTCTTTTAGGACCCCCAAGAGAAGGTGCTCAGTCCCGATATAGTTATGTCCCATCCTTCTTGCTTCCCTGAAACTTAATTCAAGAACTCTTTTTGTCCTCGGTGTAAACCCCATGGGCTGTTCCCTTGTGGTTTCTCCACGGCCAATTAGTTCATCAACCTCTTTTATAATTTTTTCCGCCGTTATACTCTGATTTGCTAAAACACGTGCTGCCACACCACTACCTTCCTTTATAAGCCCTAGAAGAAGGTGTTCTGTTCCCACATAATTATGACCCAGCTCCATAGCAGCCTGTTGAGAAATATTTAAAGCTTTTTCGGCCTTTTCCGTAAAACGTCCATACATACCGCATTCCTCCTCCGTTATATTCTATTTAAAACCATTTATAGCCCTCAAAATCTTATTTCTTATAACCTCTGCTCTTTTAATATCCCTTTCACCTGGGTTTAAACTGCCCTCGGTATTTTTTTGAAGGTTCGCAGGTTGAGCAAGCAATTGGATCTCGCTGAGGGTGTCCACATCTATATTATTAATTATCCCCATATACACACCCAACCTAACATCAGAAATCAACTTTAGTGCTTCCTCCGTGGAAATAATGCGTGCATTCGATAAAATACCTAAAGAACGATAGACTTTGTCCTCAAACCTATGGGGATTTTGTTTATAGAGGGTATTTCGGAGGTTTCTCTCCTGTCCTATAATCTGTTCCGCTATATTGTTAATGCCAAATATTATGTCCTCCTCGGATTGTCCAAGACTTACTTGATTAGATATCTGAAATACATTTCCCAATGCCTCGGTATTTTCCCCAAAAAAGCCTCTGACCACTATCCCAAGCTTAGAGCAAATCTCCAAAATCCCTTTTATATACCCCGTCATAACAAGAGCGGGAAGATGTAACATCGCCGAAACCCTGATGCCCGTACCAATATTCGTGGGACAGCAAGTAAGATACCCTAGCTTTTCATCGAAGGCATAATCAATGGAATCCTCTAAAAGATCGTCTATTTTACTGCATAAATGCCAAGCATCGTCCAACCTCAACCCCGCAAGTACACACTGTATCCTAAGATGATCCTCCTCGTTTACCATTATGCTGACCTTCTCGTCATCACTTATTATTGCCCCACCCACAGTTTTGCCCCTTGCAAGATCAGGGCTTATTAAATGCTTTTCTACCAACACCTGTCTTTCTATATGTTTTAACTTTTGTATATTCTCAAATTTGAATTTTTTATCAATGGCATTAGCCTTTTCAAAAACCACTTCCCCAACCTTGTTTAAAATCTTTTGACCGTCTTCTGGTTTCATTTTGGAAGGGAAGGGGTAATTGTTAAAATTTCGCGCAAGACGTACCCTGCTGCTTATAACCACATCCGATTGTGGGGTATCCTTTATAATTTCCTCATTCATAATACACACCTCCAAATGCTGAAGATTTTTGTTAAACTTTGTTTTTAAAAACAGCAAAGCCGGCTGAATATCCTAAATAAATCCCTAAGTTAAACCCGATTCAAGTTCCCTTATTTGATCCCTCAATACTGCTGCCCTTTCATATTCCTCGCTCTTTACCGCATCATTTAGCTGTTTTTTTAGTTTTGAGATCTCGCTTGATGCCTTTACACTGCTAAAAATTCGCTTGGGTATTTTTCCATTATACTGCATATTCCCATGAAGCTTTTTTAGCAATGGCATCAATCTATCCCCATATACCCTATAACAATTAGAACATCCAACCTTTCCGACTTTATTAAATTCGCTATAGGTCATTCCGCATTTATCACACACCGGTTCGTGTGTTTGCTGCTGCTTTGCCATGTAGGGAATCCCCATAATTCCGGAAAAAAAATCATTTATACTCAAGGGAGAGCCGATATTGTATTTTTCCTCCCCTCGGGCACAGCACTCACAAAGATAAACCACGCTTTTATTACTGTTTACAATTTGAGTGATCTGAATCTTAGCTTCCCTTTTTTGACATTTTTGACATAGCACTTGCCCCACTCCTTCCAACTTTCCCGGGAAATATCCCATATTTTGTTATTATAATCCTATTGTAAAACAAATTATATACATTTTTACTTTTACAAAGTACTTGTATATCACTAGACCAACATACTTATCAAAATGTTTTTTAAAATACTTGCCCTAACAAATCCTCTGATAACTGCGGGTGCTCCCGAAAGTGTCCTATCATTCGTAGCAGCTTTTAGCATCAAACCTTCTTTTTTTGTTATTACATCATAGTCAACAAAATTATTAATAAATATATGAGCCGATTGCTGTGAAATATTGTCACCCATCGAATTGATAATATGCATAAGGAAATTCTCCCCTTTTTGCTCAATATTCACACGCTTTATGGTTATTTTCCCGCCCCCACCCCTGCGACTCTCAACATAATACCCTCTCTCCGTTGTAAACCTTGTATCAATCACATAGTTTATCTGCGAAGGCACACAATTAAATTGGTTGGCAAGTTCATTTCTTTGGATTTCGATGACCCCGTCGGTATCACTTATCATTTGTTTTAAAAACGATTCTATGATATCACTGAGTCTGGCCATATCCGTCACCCTCTTTTGTATTGATTTTGACTTTCCTTGACCTTTAATAGTATTATACATTATTTCTCTTTCATATTCAAGAATATTTTGACTGGATTAAAATGCATTGGGGTATATTTATTTTATCAAAGTAGTAAAATTGTATTCATAAGATTGTGTTAAAGTATTTATGGGACATACCCAAATAAAGGCATGCCCCACAAACCGCAATATACTAAGTTTTTAAAATCCGTACTATTTTATTAAAAAATGTGTCAGCGACCCCAAAAAAGCTTCCCAGCTCCCTTTGGGATACTTTTACTCCGCATCCGCCTCTTTCTTTGCTGCCTCTATTACTCCCTGACTTACTTGAGCCGGCGCTTCTTCGTATCTTTCAAACCACATTTTAAATATTCCCCTGCCCTGCGTCATGGAAGTCAAGTCAGTAGCATATTTATGCATCTCAGCTTCCGGAACTTCGGCGATAACCTGCTGTATTCCATTTTCTTGGGGGTTCATGCCCAATATTCTACCCCTTCTTTTGTTCAGATCACCAATTATTTCACCCATATAGCTGTCCGGGATATATACCTCTACGTGTACTATGGGTTCGAGCAATACCGAAGATGCCTCTTCCATTCCCTTTCTATAGGCAAGGCTTGCAGCCATTTTGAAAGCCATTTCTGAAGAGTCCACCGAATGGTAAGAACCATCCACCAAAGTGGCCTTTAAATTTACCACGGGGTAACCTGCAAGCACTCCCTTTTTTATGCTGTCTTGAAGCCCCTTTTCTACCGCGGGGAAATATTGCCTTGGGACTGCACCGCCGAAAATCTTTTCTTCAAATAACAATTCTTCACTTTCGCCCGGCTCAAATTCTATCCACACATGTCCGTACTGCCCGTGTCCCCCGGATTGTTTTTTATGCTTCCCTTCGACCTTAACCTTTTTCCTAATTGCTTCCCGGTATGCTACCTTGGGTTCCATAAGCTCAACCGAAACCCCAAATTTTGTTCCAAGTTTACTCACAATTACGTCTAAATGCATTTCGCCTATGCCCGAAATTAACATTTGGCGTGTTTCTGAATTTATAGAAACCTTAAATGTCGGATCCTCATCTTGAAGTCTATTGAGTCCGGTGCCTATTTTTTCTTCATCGCCTTTTGCTTTAGGCTGAATGGCCATTGATATGGAAGGCTCAGGAAATACAATTTTGTCTACCTCCACAGGATTCGATTGCATGCACAAAGTATCGTTTGTGTTAACATTTTGGAGCTTTGCAACAGCACCTATATCTCCGGGTATCAATCTGTCAATTGGAATATTCTTTTTTCCCCTTTGTATTGAAAGCTGTGCTATCTTTTCGGTTTTTCCCGTTGTGGAATTGTAAACCGTTGTATCCGATTTCAACACCCCAGTAAAGACCCTTATAAGAGATATTTTCCCAACAAACGGATCCGCCACTGTTTTAAATACAAGAGCCGAAAGCGGTGAATCTTCCGCAACCTTTAACTCAAATGCTTCATCTTCACCCGGTTTTGTAACCATTACAGAACCCGCATCTACGGGGGATGGCATCAGGTCGACAATAGCATCCATTAGAGTTTCAACACCTCTGTTATTAAGAGCAGAACCGCAGAAAACCGGCACAATGGAGAAATCTGTTATGCCTTGGCGTAGCCCGGAGTTTATCTCGTCTGGAGTGAATTCCTCGCCATCAAAAAATTTCATCATCAGCTCTTCACTTGTCTCAGCTATCGCCTCTACCAGCGTGTTCCTCATTTCTCCGACCTTATCATTTAACTCCGAAGGTATATCTATATCAACCAATTTATCCTTTTCGAATTTTTTAGCCTTCATAGATAAAATATCAACATAACCAACAAACTCTTCGTTTTCGATTATGGGAAACTCAAATGCAACAATATTTTTTCCAAATGTGTTGTGTAACTGATCCAACACCCCAAAAAAATCAGCATTTTCACCATCTAATTTATTTATAAAAAACATTCTTGGAATTTTTCTCTCGTTGGCGTAATCCCATGACTTTTCAGTACCAACAGCAACTCCGCTCCTGGCCGAAAGCAAAATCAAAGCAGCATCCGCAACTCTAATTCCCTGCTTTACCTCCCCTATAAAATCAAAATATCCGGGTGTATCAATAAGATTAATCTTATGGTTTTTCCATTCACATGGACAAATAGAAGTGCTCACAGAATTCTTTCTTTTTATTTCCTCGGGATCATAATCAGAAGTAGTGGTACCATCTTCAATTCTTCCAAGCCTTTCAAGTACCCCCGTGTTAAACAACATTGCCTCAGCCAAAGTTGTTTTACCAGCCCCCCCATGGGCCATCAGACATATGTTGCGGATCCTCTCCGCACTTAAGTCTTTCATAACAATTCCCCCTTATATATTTATTAAACTTAATTAAAGTTTATAGCACCCACCCTTGGATCCCTAGAAATTTGGTAGTTAATATGAACTAGGTTTTAATGTAAGGCGATTGTGAATATGCATAAGTTGGATACATGTTAGTAAGTTCGATTCTTTGTTGAGATTTCCTCTTTTTTTGTAAGATATTATTTTCCTGAATTTCATCAAGAGTATGCATGTTTTCTATTTTTCATAGGGGTATTCCCCTTAGCACACATTATATTATACTTAGCCTTATACGTAAATAGCAATTCATTCTATTTCGCATGTTTTGCTGTATCTTTTGGAAAAAATCCTTTAATTAATCATACGGTGCAAAACTATTTAGATTCCGGTTCATTGCAAATTAATGTTACATCCCTTGTTATTGTTGACAATTGTATAATATCATTGTACATTAATATAAAAGAAACAGCATAAAACTGCTTCTTTGTAGTATGGTAGTATGGGTCAACCCTTTTCTTTATTGTTAAGGGTCTGGCACTTTATGCAGTAGCAAGTCTTTCGATTTAAATTCTTTAGTACGGCTAGAAAGGGAGGTTAATTAAATGATTATTGTAATGAAATCCAATTCAAAAGAAAACGATATTCAAGAAATTTCAAGGACTCTTGGCGATCTAGGTTTGGGTGTACATGTTTCTAAAGGTTCGGAAAGAACCATTATTGGCGTGATCGGAGATAAAAGAAAGCTTGATGATATACCCTTGGAACTTATGAGCGGTGTGGAAAAACTAGTCCCGATCGTTGAATCCTTTAAGCTTGCAAGCAAGACATTCCAACCCACACCCAGCATTGTTGATGTTGGAGGAGTAAAAATCGGTGGCAAGGAACTTGTTGTTATGGCGGGCCCTTGCGCTGTTGAAAGTCATGAACAAATTTTAGATAGTGCAATAGCGGTAAAAAAGGCTGGTGCACAGTTTTTAAGGGGAGGAGCCTTCAAGCCTAGGACTTCACCCTACGCTTTCCAGGGACTTGAGGAGGAAGGACTCAAACTTTTATACGAAGCCAAAAAAGCAACGGGCCTTCTTATAGTCTCGGAAGTTACATGTGAAAGAGCAGTTGAAGTAGCCGATAAGTATGTGGATATGTTTCAGATTGGTGCAAGAAACGTACAGAATTTCCAGCTTTTAAGGGAGATAGGGCATTCAAAAAAACCTGTACTGTTTAAGCGTGGACCTTCGACAACTATTGATGAATGGCTCAATGCCGCCGAATATATTATGAGTGAAGGTAATTATAATATAGTCCTTTGCGAAAGAGGCATAAGGACCTTTGAGACGGCTACAAGGAATACCCTTGATATAAGTGCGGTTCCCGTTATTAAGGAAATGAGCCATCTTCCAATAATAGTTGATCCCAGTCATGCCTCGGGCAAATCCCAATATATACTGCCCCTTTCAAAGGCCGCGGTTGCTGCTGGTGCCGATGGATTAATTATCGAAGTTCACCCCGATCCAAAACGTGCACTCTCAGATGCGGCACAGCAATTGACACCCGAGCAGTTTTATGATTTGTGTAAAGATATAAGCAAAATTGCCGACATAATAGGAAGAGGATTTAACCATGCCCGGTAAAAAAATATCCATTATAGGGCTTGGACTTATAGGGGGTTCCATTGCAAAAGCCTTAAAGGAAAAATTGGATATTACCTGTGCAGTGGCGATAGATAAAAATAAAGCAAGTATCCAATGCGCCCTTGAGGAAGGATACATTAAAAAGGGATATGCGGTCTTAAATAAATCGGTATATGACTCCGACGTAATTTTTATTTGTACGCCGGTTTGTACCACTATAGAATACTTGGCTTTGCTAAGCAGCAACATTAAAAAAAGTTGCATTGTAACAGATACAGCAAGCACAAAAAAACAAATTATTGATTATATAAATTCCATGGATAATCCCCCCTGCTTTATTGGGGGGCACCCAATGGCGGGTACTGAAAAAACAGGCTTTACATCAAGTTATTCGCACCTTTTTGAAAACGCATATTATATACTATCACCCACAAAAAATTCTCCCCAAGAAGCTTTTGGTCTTTTAAGGAATATCGTCACAGGATTAGGGGCAATGCCTGTAGAGCTCGATGCAAACAAGCACGATAACATTACAGCCACAATAAGCCATGTACCGCATATAGTGGCCTCTGCCCTTGTAAACCTTGTCAAGTATTCCGATTCACCTGATGGTATAATGCAAACTTTAGCTGCAGGGGGATTTAAGGATATAACGCGAATCGCTTCATCTAATCCCTCTTTATGGAAAGATATAGTTTTAAGCAATAGACAATCCATAGGGGGAGCCTTAAATAAATTTATCGAAACACTGAAGGGCTTTGCTGAATATATTGATAATGGTAATTCAGATAGTATACAAAATTTCTTTGAGTCGGCTAAAAACTTTAGGAATAATTTTCAAGACGGCAGGGTAGGTTTAATAGATCCCCAAAACGAATTGATTGTTGATGTGGTAGATAAGCCGGGTATAATAGGAGAAATAGCAACACTGCTTGGTCAAAATGGTATAAATATAAAAAATATAAATGTTTCAAATAGCCGCGAATTTGAATCGGGTTGTCTTAGAATAACCCTTTCCGATCCTGAAAGTGTAAAGTTGGCTTACATCCTACTTTCAAAAAGAAATTACAGGACGTATAGGGTCTGATTAATAATCCTTAGTTCCGTTACATTCTATTCTTTTTAGCCCGAATGTAACATATCGAAAGTTTTAACGCAGCTAAATGCGTTTTAAAAAAATAAATACTTCATATATACTTATGGAATGGGGGAATTAAGTGTGTTAATTGAGCAAAGGGATTCACTTAAAGGAGAAATAACGGTGCCGGGAGATAAATCTATTTCCCACAGGGCTATCTTGTTTTCCTCTTTAGCAAAAGGCAATACAGAAATTGATGGCTTTATGATGGGGGAGGATTGCCTCTGCACAATTGATTGTTTCAGGAAAATGCAGGTCAGTATCGAAATTCTCCCCAACAACAAAATTAGGGTTTTGGGCAATGGACTTTACGGTCTTAACCCGCCTGGAACACCTCTTAATGCGGGAAGATCCGGTACCGCTATAAGGCTGCTTTTAGGGGTGTTATCTTGTCAACCCTTCTCCTCAGTAATAACAAGGAGCGGTTCGGCTCTTAGAAAACCCATCGGCAAGGTTGTTTCCCCCTTAAGGGAAATGGGTGCCGATATCCGCGGACGGGAAAACGGAAATCTTTGCCCGCTTTCGATAAGGCCTTCGAAGCTTGCGGGAAAATCACATAATATTTCTATTCTTCATACCTACATAAAATCTCCGCTTTTGATTGCAGGTCTTTATGCAGAAGGTGAGACTACGGTAATAGAAGAAGCAAAATCCCGCGATCACTCCGAATTAATGTTAAATTATCTAGGAGCTGACATCGTAGTTGACGGCCTCAAGGTGACTTCCCATAGAGTGGAAAATCTTTTTGCACAAAAGATTCAAATCCCGGGCGATATTTCCATCGCTGCTTATTTCATAACAGCTGGCATTATAGTTCCGAATTCTGATATAGTGATAAAAGGTGTAGGGATAAATCCCACTCGTGCTGGGATTCTTGAAGTATATAAGTCCATGGGGGCACATATAGAGCTTCTCAACAAACGCACTGTAAATAACGAGGAAATTGCAGATATTAGGGTTGTTTCCTCATCCCTAAAGGGGACCACCATCAAAGGGGATATTATTCCGCGGCTTATAGATGAGATCCCCATCATCACTGTAGCTGCTGCCATGGCCGAGGGCACCACAACCATAAAGGGCCTTGATGGTTTTAAAACAAAGGAATCGGGCAAACTAAAAAGAATATTAGCCGAGCTTGCAAAGCTTGGAGCCCGAGTGAATGAGACAGAAGATGGAGCAGTAATAGAGGGAAAAGGCTTTTTAAGGGGAAGTATCGTGGAGGGTAATAACGATGCGGCAATAACCATGTCCCTTTGTATAGCAAGTCTTGCAGCCGAAGGAGAAACAACCATACGAAAGACCCAAATCCTAGACATCGTTTATCCCGACTTTATTTCCGTTTTAAATGGGCTTTAAATTTGAAATATAAAAACAAATGATAATAAAGACCACACCCGGTTGCAAAATCTCCAGTGTGGTCTTTATTTTCTCTATGCTCTCAGCTATATTTTTCAGTCAATTTGTATCCCAAAACCATTAGACTGTCACTTAAATGAACATTCTCAATTATGACATCGTAGGGAAGCTCCAAATCCATAGGAGAAAAGTTCCATAATCCCTTTACGCCTAAACGTGCTATCCGATCGGCAATATTTGGGGTATCCTCATAGGGTACACAAAGCATGGCAATATCCACCTTTTGAGTCTTTATAAAAGTGTCAATGCAATCAATGGATCTGACCTCTATGCCCCTTATCGCTGTTCCTTTTAGCTTGGGGTTCACATCGAAGATTCCCGTGAGATTAAAACCCCTTTTTTCAAAGTTACTATAATTTGCAAGGGCCTGACCCATATTACCTGCACCTATAATAATAACATTGAACTTCTTGTCCACACCTAGAATTTTCCCTATCTCGCCGTATAAATGCTCTACATTATAACCATAACCCTGCTGCCCAAATCCGCCAAAGCAGTTTAAGTCCTGGCGTATTTGCGAGGCGGTTATACCCATCCTCGAACTCAATTCCCTCGAAGATATGCGGGTCATTCCCAACTTCAATAAATCCGAAAGGTACCTGTAATATCTAGGCAAACGTTTTATTACTGCATCAGATACTCTCTTGTCCGATCCCACTGTATCCTCACCTCAAACCATTTTTGGTGGAAATATCCTTTTCCACCCCTAATGAATAAACCATTGTGATTATATCATCTTTGTTATTTTATTGTCAATATTGCTAATCAACCTGGTTTTTGCTACAATTGATTACGGTACCTATACGCTAAAAAACATATGCCTGCTTCTTTTTAGGGTCTTTTACCAACAATATTTTAGATTTTAAGGGTGATACACTTCATGGTGGTTCTAGGCTGTAATAATATAGATATATCCTTTGGAGAAACGGTGGTTCTAAAAAACGTATCATTTAGTCTAAATAATGATGATAGGGTCGGGGTTATAGGGGTAAATGGTGCAGGGAAATCCACACTTTTTAAAATAATAACCAACTCCCTAATCCCAGATACTGGGGAAATTTATACTGCAAAAAATTCATCAATAGGCTATCTCGAACAAAACTCTGGCCTTAATTCAGATCGCAGCATACTAGAGGAGGTACTTTTGGTGTATTCCCACTTTACCGAAATGGAAAAGCAGATGAAGGATTTGGAGATATCCATAAGCACCGAACAAAAACAAGACAGGTTAGATGGTCTTATGTCAAAATACGCAGAGTTAACGGACAAATTCCATCACTCGGGTGGATATGAATACAAAAGCCGTGCTACTGGTATCTTAAGGGGATTGGGTTTTAACGAAAACCAATTTGATCTAGGCATAAAAAATCTTAGCGGTGGCCAAAAAACCAGACTTGCCCTTGCAAAACTCCTTCTTACAGAGCCGGATATTCTCTTATTAGACGAGCCTACAAATCATTTAGATATAGAAGCTACAGAATGGCTTGAAAATTTTTTGTCGGCTTATAAAAAATGTATAGCCGTCATTTCCCACGATAGATTCTTTCTCGATAAAATCACAAACAAAACACTGGAAATAGAAAATTGCGAATGCCGGCTGTATACGGGCAACTATTCAGAGTACTTAAAAAAGAAAATTGCCGACAGAGAAATTCGTCAGAAACATTTTGAAACCCAGCAAAAAGAAATTGCCAAAATGGAAGCTTTTATCGAACAGCAAAAAAGATGGAACAGAGAAAAAAACCTTGTGGCAGCACGCAGTAGACAAAAGGCCATAGAACGTATGGATAAAATCGAACAACCCAAAAAACTGCCGCAAAAAATAAGGCTCAAATTCAGCGGCAGTACGGAAAGCGGAAACGATGTTCTACTTGTTGAAAACCTTAAAAAAGAGTATCCCGGCAAACCATTGTTCAAGAACATAAATCTTTGTGTACAAAAAAATCAAAGGGTGTTTATTTTAGGCCCAAATGGCTGCGGCAAATCCACCCTTCTTAAAATAATCACTGGCAAAATTGATGATTTTGGCGGTAACTTCAGCTACGGGTATAATGTGAATTTTGGCTATTATGATCAAGAATTAGGTGGACTAGATCTCGAAAACACATTAATTGATGAGGTGTGGATGTCCAATGAGGATCTCACCCAAACACAAATAAGAAATGCACTGGCTATGTTTTTATTTAAGGGCGAGGATGTGCTAAAAACAGTTGGCAGCCTCAGCGGCGGGGAAAAAAGCAGAATCGCACTCATCAAACTTATGCTTTCGGAGGCAAATCTTTTAATACTTGATGAGCCCACAAACCATCTAGATATAAATTCCAAAGAGGTGTTGGAGAATTCTCTTTTAGACTTCGACGGGACGCTCATTGTAGTATCCCACGATAGATATTTCGTTAATAAACTTGCAACTCGGATTATAGAACTTGGCACCGATACTTACCTGGATTATGATGGCAACTACGATGATTTTAAGCAGTACAAGGTGACAAGCAATATCACTGCTTTTGACAATAAAACCACCGTTCCCAAAGTACCTGCCTCAAAGTTGGAGCATATAATGTCCAAGGAAGAAAAAGCACGCAAAAGAAAACTAGAAAGGCAAACAACTAAGGTGGAAAAAGAAATTAGCATAGCCGAAACCCATATAAAGGATATAGAGAGTCAAATGGCCCTAGATGAAATTACATGCGATCATATAAAACTTATGGAGCTTGATAAAGAACTTAAACGAATGGAAAAAAAACTCGAAAAATTATATACCGTATGGGATGGGCTGTTATCCGAACACTGAGATTACATTGGAACATGTAGATGGCTACGAAAGAAAGTTTGTAGTAGCTGTTAACCGAACACTGGGATTGCATTGGGCTCTGTGCTGAACATCTTACAAGCCTTGTGAATATATTATAAATGGTGATCTTATTTTATAAAGGAATGGTAATTTCTATGTGGTATACCGTGCAGCCAGGGGATTCACTTTATATAATCTCACAAAGATTTGGTGTAACAATATCCCAGATAAAAACCGCAAACCAACTCACGGGCGACATCATATATATTGGTCAACGCTTATATATTCCCACTAGCACATCCCGTCCCATAATATACACGGTAAGATCCGGCGATTCACTGTATCTTATTTCACGGAGATTTAACACTACTGTGGATAGTCTCATGGCGCTTAATAATCTTACCGACACGCTAATTCAAGTAGGCCAACAATTGACTATACCCCTTTATACTGAGGTAGTGGTTAATGTAAACACAGCAAATATCCGCACAGGTCCAGGACTAAACCACAGCATAATAACGCAAATGACTAGGGGTGCCAAGCTTCCGGTTAATGATTTTAGTAACGGCTGGTACCGTGTCGGGCTTTTCAACGGAAGAGAAGGCTGGATATCGGGAGATATCGTAATCCGCAATGTATATAGCGGCGATAAGCCGATAACTGGTGTGCTAGGGTTTTATACCCTAGAGGAAGGCCCCTCCCTACCCAGCTCCTTTGCCTCCTTTACGGCCAACACAGGTCAGCTTTCATCAACTGGGTTATTCATGTTTAGGATAAGCGCCGCCAACCCAACCACTATTGAAAATTTCGGCGAGTTTACCGATCAGGATGTTCGCAATTTAGTGGCTATTGCCCACAGAAATAATGTTAAAATCATGCCCGTTGTCCATAATCTTTTATACAGACCCGGAGGTACAACTCTTGCCAAAAATGTAGTAAAGGTTCTGGTCTCCGATCCTAGAAACAGGAACGCCTTTGCCCTGAATCTTGTAAGGCTCATAGAGAAATATGGCTTTGATGGTGTTAACATTGATATTGAAGATGTATTCATCGAGGATAGCGATAATCTTTCGCTTTTATACCAAGATATCGCAAACGTGCTAAGACCTAGAGGCTATTTTTTTTCCGCATCAATTCCCTCGCGAATAAGCGATCAACCCTTTAATCCCTTTTCTGATCCCTTCAACTACAGTGCGATTGGCAGGGCTGTAGACGAATTTGTCGTTATGCTTTACAATGAATTTGGTTGGCCCGGCAGTCCTCCGGGTCCAGCTGTTACAATAGGATGGATGGATCGGGTGCTAAGGTACACCATGACAAGGGTAGAAAAGGATAAAATTGTTGCGGCTGTCTCTGTATTCGGATTTGACTTTAATCTTGCTACCGGCAGAATTACTTATGTAACACATCAAACGGCAGTCAATCTTGCAGCAAGGCAAGGAAGCCAAATCATATTCAACGAAGAGCGCCAGACTCCCATGTTTACCTATACGGATGCCCAAGGCAACCCTCACGAAGTATGGTTTGAAGATGCTCGGAGCCTCCGTTCTAAAATTCAGCTTGCATGGGATCTAGGCATCAAAGGAATTGCCTTGTGGAGGCTTGGAATGGAAGACCCAATGATTTGGACTATGCTGGAAAATGATGTAGTTGTAAGAAAATTTTAAAGTAGACAATATTGGCTTTATATCAACAAATTCGAATAAAACAAGCCGATGAAATGATCCCTAAATAATCTGGGAGGGGCTCGGTGCCCCTCGATTTTTGTTTTTCCCAGTAAGATATTCTAGTATACCTGTTTTTATAGCCTGTGCTAGTTTTTCCTGGTAGACTGCATCCGCAAGTTTCTGCTCTTCCTGTTGGTTTGACAAAAATCCGCATTCCACTATTACGGTGGGAACCTTTAGGTTTCTGAGAATTATAAGCTTGGTGTCCTTTACAAGGGCTTCCCTTTTATTCTCGGGTTCAACATTTTGTCGAAGCGACCCCTGAATTGTTTCTGCTAATTCTTTGCTTTCTTGAGATCTTGGAGGAAAAAATACCTGGGCACCATGGTATTGGGTTTGACCAAACTTATTAAGATGTATACTAACTGCTATATCCGCTCCCGACTGATCAATCTTTTTTTTGCGGTTGAAAAGATCCTGCGCCCTTTTATTATTATACCCTGTGGTATCTTCTCTGTAGTTTAAAACATCTTCCTCCCTTGTCATAATGACTTTACAGCCTTCTGCTTCTAAAAGCTCTCTCACCCTTTTTGCTATAATAAGGTTTACTACCTTTTCCTTTAGGCCGGTATACTCACTTACGGCCCCTGGATCTTCTCCCCCGTGACCAGCATCAATTACAACCGTACCTACAGTATTAGTGTTTACGACACCCACCGCACTAAAATCCGTACCTAAATTGATGCTAATAACTGCTACAGTAAGAACAAAAAGCAGAGCTATAAGGATCATTTTATCTTTTCGAAGTACCAAAATCATTCTTCCGCCCCCCTATTTTAATCTACAATAAGCTTATTCAATAAGGGGTTGACCTTATACTGATTTAGTTTTTTTCTTTTTGGGAAGAGGGGCTAAAATTTCCTCCGATCCTTGACATACACGCTGCCGGACATAGACTTAGCTTTTTTCTTAACTTCAGCTGCTATTTCCGATATTTGTATGTGGCTTATCAATTCCCTGATTTCATTGGTTACTACAGCCAGGGAAATCGACATCAATGGAAACTTCATAATCTGCCCTTGGCGATTACTGGTTACTATGTATTCTCTACGCAAATCTTCATCACAATAAAGAGATTTAATTTTCTCATCAAAATCATTGATTACACCCTGAGATACCCCATCTGCCTTATCAGGGGTCGTAACAACGATAAAATCATCTCCTCCTATATGTCCCACGAAATCCTTGGGGTTTCCAAAGCTGTTTACACTATCTACAATTACATCGGCGGTTAGTTTAATTGCCCTGTCCCCACTGGCAAAACCGTATACATCATTATATGCCTTAAAATTGTCAATATCCGCATAAACAACCGCAAAAAGCTGTTTTGTAGCAATTCTTTGGTTTATTTCCGATTGTATTTCTATATTTCCTCTAAGACCTGTTAGGGGGTTAGCCCATCTGTTTCGGTCTATGCGTTTTAGGGTATTTCTCACCCTGCTTGCCAGTTCCCTGCCGTTAAAGGGCTTTATTATGTAATCGTCCGCACCAAGCTCAAGACCCTCTAGTTTATCATTTTCATTTTCCTGTGCTGTAAGCATAATGATCGGCATTAAATTATTACTTTCATCATCTCTTAGGGTCCTGCAAACCTCAAATCCGCTCATGCCCGGCATAACTACATCTAGTATGACAAGATCGGGTTTTTGCGTCCTAACCTTTTGCAGCCCTGTGGGGCCGTCTGTCGCACTTATAACCTCATAGCCCGCATCGGTCAATATATCCGTGATTAGCTTTATCATAAACTCCGTATCATCAATTATTAATATCTTCTTTTTAAACATTTACTGTTGTCTCCTATCAAAAGTAATAATTAGATTCGTATTATATTTGTCGGAAAAATCAAATAGTACCATAACACCACTATTCGATTATACATTAAAAAAAACCTTTTGGAAAGTTGAGAAGCCAAAAGTAACAGATATATTGCAAAAAAAAATGAGGACGGATAGGAAATATCCACGATAAAAACTTGGAGGCACCACCCAGATTCGAACTGGGGAATAAAGGTTTTGCAGACCTCTGCCTTACCACTTGGCTATGGTGCCGCACATAAATGCCGGATACTTTAGAATTGTGTCTTCCGGCATTTTATATTTGGAGCGGGTTACGAGATTCGAACTCGCGACTTTCACCTTGGCAAGGTGACACTCTACCACTGAGTTAGTCCCGCACAATTGGGTGTTCGATTTTTCGAACGCTTCGATATATTATCAGACTAGGCGCTTCC
>JAAZML010000130.1 GCA_012798835.1 Clostridium sp. | reverse complement strand
TGGCAGATATGAAAAAAACCCAGCCGGTAAATCTACATTCTACGGTATGGCATATGTTGAGCATCCTGTATATGTTGACCCAGGCAGTAACAGATGGTTTGGTATGCAGTGCTGGTCAATGCAGCGTATGATGGAACTATATCTCGAAACCGGAGATCCAAAAATTCAGCCATTGGTTAAAAAATGGGCTGAGTGGGCTATGAGCCTAGTTAGATTCTACGAAGATGGAACATTTGAAATCCCAAGTGATCAAATCTGGACAGGTCAGCCGGATACATGGACAGGAAGCTATACTGGAAATTCAGGGCTTCATGTTGAAATAGAAAACTATGGTAATGACCTAGGTGTTGCTGGTTCACTAGCTAATTCATTAGCTACATATGCAGCAGCTACAAGAAAGCACGGAACACTTGATACAAACGCAAGAGATATGGCAGCTGAACTTATTAACCGTGTTTGGTACAACTTCTACTGTGAAGATGGTAAAGGTATTGTTACCGAAGAAGCTCGTGGTGACTACAGCCGTATCTTTGAACAGGAAATATACGTCCCAGCAGGCTGGAGCGGAACTATGGCAAATGGCGACAAGATTCAGCCAGGAATTAAATTTATTGATATCCGTTCAAAATACAAACAAGATCCAGACTATGCTAAAGTACTAGCTGCTTACAATGCAGGAGAAGATCCTGTAATGAACTACCATCGCTTCTGGCATGAAGTTGACGTAGCTATTGGTATGGGTGTACTAGCTACCTACTTCCCAGAATTAAGATATCAAAAACCCACAGGCGGTGGCGGTCCTGGTGGTCTATTAGGTGATGTTAATGGTGACGGAAGTGTTGATACACTGGATCTAGCATTACTAAATAGATACATCCTTAACAGCTCTATTGCTATTGACAAACAAGCTGCAGATATGAATGGTGATGGAAGTGTTGATACACTGGATCTAGCACTACTAAAAAGATACATTCTCAAAAGTAAGGAAAGCATTTAGCCAATAGGCAATCACTTAAAAAGGCCAGTATATACTGGCCTTTTTTTGATGGTGTAAAACAATCTATATAATCGTAATTTTGCGAAAGGAAGTGATTTTTATGACGAAATGTAGTATAATATAAAAAAATGTACCTTTTTGTGAGTAGATAACGAATGCATAAGTTTTTACAGGAGGGGTTGGCAAGTATGGTGGGGAAAAATAAGATTGGCGTTAGGATTGCTGGTAAAGACTATACATTGGTTGGTACGGAATCGGATGAGTACATGCAGAGGGTAGCACTACATATAGACAAAAAAATGAATGCCGTTATGAAGGCCAACAATAAACTAAGCACATCGATGGCGTCCGTTCTTACTGCCATTAATGTTGCTGACGATTACTTTAAAGTGTGTGATAACATGACTGGTTTAAACAACGAGCTGGAAAATCTTAAAAAAGAGCTTGAGTTTCTAAAGCAGGATAACGAGCGTCTTTCAAATGAGAATGCGGTTATAGGCAATAAAAACACCAATTACCAGCTAGAGCTTGCAAAAAGGGAAGCGGAACTAAAAGAGGTCAGGAATGCTTTGGAGCAGACAACAAGAACACGGCTCTAAATTCGGTCTTTATTTCGGTTTCGGGGTGGAATTATGACAAAAACAATGCCCGAGCTACTTGCACCCTGCGGGGGATGGGATTCATTCCTAGCAGCTGTGCAAAATGGTGCGGATGCGGTATACATGGGCAGAGAACAATTTAATGCAAGACGTAATGCGGATAATTTCAGCAAGGAAAAATTTTCGCGGGCTTTGGAATATGCCCATATAAGAAATGTAAATGTCTACCTAACAATGAATACCATATTAGCAGACAGAGAAATCAAGGATGCCTTAAATTTAATAGAAGAATCCTATACCTTAGGCATTGATGGGGTGATCCTGCAGGATTTGGGTTTGGCAAGTCTTGTGGGGATGGAATTTCCAGATCTTCCCCTCCATGCAAGCACTCAAATGACAGTATACAACATTGAAGGTGTGAATATGCTTGAGGAGATGGGTTTTAAAAGAGTTGTTCTGGCAAGGGAACTAACCCTTATGGAGATTGCCGATATAATAAAACACACCTCCTTGGACGTGGAAGTTTTTATTCATGGTGCCCTATGCGTATCCTATTCCGGACAATGCCTTATGAGTTCTATGCTTGGCGGAAGGAGCGGGAATAGGGGAGAGTGTGCCCAGCCTTGCAGACTTCCCTATATACTCAAAGATGGCGGAAATAAAGATGTGAAGTACCACTCCGATAAAATGTACTCCATAAGCCCTAAGGATATCTGCACAATCGAAATACTCAATAAAATAATTAATACGGGTGTAAGCTCGCTCAAAATAGAAGGAAGGATGAAAAGTCCTGAATACGTAGCTACTGTAGTAAGAATATATAGAAAGTACCTTGATAGATTACTTATAAATGGGGAAAAGTTCACCGAGGCTACCGTAGAAAAAAAAGATCATAGGGATTTAATGCAGGTATTTAATAGGGGCGGCTTTTCTAAAGGCTATTTCGAAGGTAAGACGGGAAAGGATATGATGAGCTACGAAAAGCCAAATAATCAGGGTATTTACTTAGGTAAGATCCTTTCACTTAACAAGGCATCAAAAATAATTAAAATCCGGTTGTGCGAGGATTTGTCTGCTGGAGACGGGGTTGAGGTGTGGAGCAGCACGGGACAGAATTTCGGTATGACTATCGGGAAAATCTGGGCAAAGGGCAGAATTTTAAAAGAAGCAAGTGCCCAACAGATAGTCGAAATAGTTGTTGCGACGAGAAAGTTAAAAGTGGGGGACAGCGTTTATAAGACATCAGATAAAAAGCTTAATACCCTGGCAAAGGAATCCTACGCAGGCACGCCTAAAAGAAAAATACCCATAGATGGGCAAATAATCATAAAGAAAGGTAAGCCGCTATATTTCGAGGTAACCGATGATAGTGGCAACATAACCCGGCACGAATCGACATATATTCCCCAAAGGGCAATAAACAAAGCTGTCGAAAAAAGTAGGGTTCTAGAACAGGTAGAAAAGACAGGCAGTACACCCTTTGTGTTTCGGAAGGTGCATATAGAGATGGAGGGTGACCTAGCTGTGCCAATTGGGGAAATTAATAATATCCGGCGCCGGGTACTGAAAAAATTAGAAATAGTGAGAGCCGGCAGGTATCCAGATAGAAGAGATAACCAAGACAAAAAAACAAGGGCCAACTTGTCTAGATCATATACGAAAAGCAAAAAAAAATTGGAGCAAGGCCTTAGTATAAGCGCATGTTTTTACAAAGACATAAAGGGACTTAATTACGAAAAATTGACTGTGGACAGATTATATATTCCTTTTGATGTACTTCTAAAGAAAAGCTCAAACGAGATTTCTAAGATCAAGGAAAATACTGAACTATACGCATACATTCCGCCTATAACCAAGGGCAATTATGACATAATGCTTAAATCAAGATTGGAAAGCATAATTGCGATGGGGATTAAAGGCGTTCTTGCGGGGAATATAGGCATATTAAGGTATATGCAGATTTTTCCTGAGATTTCTTTTGTAGGGGATCATCATCTAAATGTATTTAATAGTGCCTCTATTGATGTATTAAAAGATAAAGGGGTAGAGGGTACAACCCTATCCCCAGAGCTTAATATAGGGCAGATAAGGGATATACAAAAGGATGCAGGGTTTATGTTGGAGGTTCTGGCATATGGGAGAATACCACTTATGATAAGCGAATATTGTGCTGTGGGCTGCATTGCGGGGGGGGTTAGCCGTCATACCAGGTGTTCATTAAAATGTGGGGATAGTTCCTTTCAACTTTGGGATAGAAAAGGAATGGGGTTTCCAGTATTCCATGATGGAGTGGATTGCAGAAGTATAATTTTCAACTCCAATGTTTTACTTTTAGCAGATAAAATTGATGAAATAAAGAGCTGCGGTATAGATATGATAAGATTAAATTTTACAGACGAAACTCCCGAGGAGGTAAAAAACATAGCTGATTTACACAGGCATATTATCGGGGAAGGCTCAGGGATACAGGGTGAATACGAGAAAACCCTGGATGAAATTAGGGAAAGAGGATTTACAAGAGGGCATTATTTTAGGGGAGTCTAACGACAACCCAGATACATAAATATATAAAACTAAATAAGCCCAAAAATTTCCCTGCAGTTTGAATAAAGACTACCTTTATAGTATTATAATAGTATATATTGAATTCTTTTCACTAAGTCTAAGTTTGATGGGGATCTTACCCATGTTGCGAGGGGTGACTTATGTTTCTTGCACAACTTTTAAATATAATGAAGAAATTTAATTATGAAAGGGGTTTTTATTATGCTGGTGCGAAACTATGTAGGCGGAGTAGTATTTTCCGGTGATAGTGTTCTATTGCTAAAAAATGAGCAAGGAGAATGGAGACTCCCGCGAAAGGCCATACGAAAGGGAGAGAATCCAAATGAAGTGGCGGTAAAAAAGATTGAAGAGGGCTTAGGTATAGCTACCGAAATAGCATATACGGCTGGGCAGACTAATTATGAATTTTCATCCTTAACACGTCAAAAACCTTTCTGGAATAAAACCACTTGGTATGTTATGAAACCCCTAAATGAAAATAAAACAAAAAACAAAGAAACGGGAAACATTGGATTTGTCAAGATTGATAAGGCCATGGACATTATAGACTCAAGCCAGGACAAATCATTGATCAATCTTTATTTCAAAAAATATAAAGGGCTTGCCTAAAAAGGTGTGGAAAAGGTGGGGGTGGTTTGACGCTTCCACCTTTTAGTCTATACGGGTTGCAAAATATATAATTAAAATTTTATGAGATACTTTCCCACGATATGATCAAGAGGTATGGGCCCTATTGCCCTACTATCGCTGCTGTTATTTCTATTATCCCCTAGCACAAAAACATGATTCTCGGGTACAATTAAAGGTTCATTGGAAGTAAAACACATTGGCTCTTTGATATAGGGTTCAGAAAGTGCGATTCCGTTTCTGTATACAATCCCTTCTTTAAATTCGAGTTTATCACCGGACTTGCCAATTACCCTTTTGATCCAGAAGATTTCTTCAATATTTTTATTGAAAAAATATGATAGGGAGCTATATTTAAAACAATCGGTTAGGTCATCGGTAATTGTTCTTTTCCTTTTAATGCGTTTATCAATAACAACAATATCCCCATAGTCCGGTTCCTTGCTAAAAGTGTGTATTAATTTACTTATTATGATATGATCGTTATTGTGTAAGGTAGATTCCATAGAACTGCCCCTAACTTTGGTGGGCTGAAGGATAAAGGCAGTAATAGAAAGACCGCATAAAACCGCAACGAATATATGAATAAGCCAGCTAAAAGTTTCTTTTAAAATGTTCATAATATGGTTCTCCAATCGTTAATCATGGGTGTTTGTCTACAAAAGAAATCCCTAAAGGTGGAAACCCAACCAGACTTCATTTTGTTCATATGCTGATTATATCATATATGGTATGTGCTTTGCCACGGCTACTAGATTTTTGTGCAAAATATTAAATGAATTTTAGATATAATTATGAGTATTGAAAAAAAGATGATAGAATAGGGGTAAACGTTTAAAATGAGGGATGATTTATTCTAAAGCCCAAGAAAATAATTTAAGGATGATTATTTTGGATAAAGTGTATAAGACCGTGTTAAAATGTGGGCAACATGAAATTGAAGAAAGAAAATCCCGGTTTATAGCAACGGTTAAACCGGTAACGGAGGAAGATGAGGCGATTGAATTTATCAGCGGATTAAAAACCCGTTACTGGGATGCCACGCATAATGTTTATGCTTATCTTGTAATGGGAGACAGCATAATACAAAGATTTAGTGATGATGGTGAACCCTCGGGCACAGCTGGACTGCCCATGATGGAGGTCATAAAGAAAATGGGTATTCGGGATCTTGTGGTGGTGGTGACCAGGTATTTTGGGGGAACTCAACTTGGTGCCTCCGGACTTATCCGGGCTTATAGCAAAAGTGCTATAATGGGAATAGAGGCTGCCCAGATTGTCACAAAAAAACTTTGTGGGGAAATGAGTATAGTCTTGGAGTATCCCCAGTTGGGAAGAGTGCAAAATCTTCTTATCTCTGAAGGATTCCCAATAAAGGATATTGCATACGAGCAGGATGTAGAAATAAAGGTGTTTGTGCCCTGGGATAAGATCCATTACTTTACGGATATAGTTACGGAGGCAACTAGTGCGCATTCGACTATTAAAAGGATAACGAAAACATATATAACGTTGGATTCACAAGGTAGGCTTATACTAGACTAGTAAGTTTCTTACAGGCAGAATTTAAATTCATATAAAATGAGGAGGTATTCTATGGCTGGACATTCAAAATGGTCAAACATAAAGCGTAAGAAAGAAAAAACCGATGCCCAAAGAGGGAAAGAATTCACTAAAATTGGAAGAGAGATAGCTGTGGTTGTAAAGCAAGGGGGGCCCGATCCCGAAGTCAACTCAAAGCTTAAGGATGTCATCGCCAAGGCGAAGGCATCAAATATGCCCAATGATACTATTATGAGAAGTATAAAAAAGGCTGCTGGAAGCCTGGATTCTGCTGATTACGAGGAAATAACTTACGAGGGTTATGGACCTGGGGGGGTAGCCGTTATTGTGGAAGCAATGACAGACAACAGGAACAGAACAGCTGCTGACGTGAGGCATTACTTTGATAAGTTTGGGGGTAATTTGGGGACCAATGGGTGTGTAGCATTTATGTTTGAGAGAAAAGGTATAATTCTCATCGAAAAGAAGGAGAATATGATTGAGGACGAATTAATGATGCAAGCACTGGAGGCTGGAGCAGAGGATTTTTCAACCCAAGATGAATATTACGAAATTATTATGGAACCCGATGATTTTTCAAAAGTAAGGGAGCATCTTGAAGAACAGGGTTATGAATTTATTTCCGCTGAAGTGGAAATGCTTCCGCAGTCTACAACGGTACTTACAGATGATGAGCATATTGAAAATATGAATAAGCTTGTTGAAAACCTTGAGGATCTCGATGATGTACAGAATATATTCCATAACTGGGAAGAAGAATAGTTTCGCAAGCGGTATGATATTATAAAAAATTTCCCATGAGTATTAACATTCCAAAGGAAATCTGGTATATTGTTTATATGCTCGTAAGGGGGAGTGGAAGATTTGGGAAACCTAGTTTACGATATTCTAGAAAGCCAGATAAGGACCGAAATTGACGAAGGTATTCAGGGTATGGGGATTAAAACTCATGACGTATCAATTAGTGCGGATATGGGGCTTAATATCAAAATAATTCTTGTATCTGAAGAAGTTGAAGATAAGAACATTGGTTAACTATAGAAGAAGGGGTTTTATGCCCCCTTCTTCCTCAAAATTTGAATATATATTCAGCAATAAATACTTTTAACTAGATCTGCCTACATAAAGATCTTTTATAACTTATATGGTACTTCCAAGCTAATTATTTTCTTCTATAGGTTCGGATTGCCTAAACAGTAAGCTAATGCTGTATATTCCCGCAAGACCTACAACGGAGTATATGGTTCTTACAATAAAGGAATCAATTCCAAATAGATCAGATATCGGGTTAAAACCAAATAACCCAATTAAAAGCCAGTTTAGGGCTCCAATTACAACCAAAACGATGGCGAGTCTGTCCAAAGGTGTTCTATCCATAATGACAACTCCTTTTTTAATTTGTATTCATATTGTTTGCCTTATTCATATCAAAAATTCATAGCAAAAAATGAATGGATTTAAAAATAAAATGCATTTGCAGCTAATTTGTAATTAACAAGGATTAATGAGCTTTACTATTGATGGTTTCAGCTCAATGGTAGCCGGGTGATAGAAAGAAGGGGGGCGTCCCCCCCTATTGGTTTTTTTGGCAAACCTAATTTTATGTTTTCTTATCGTTTACCTTAGGTGTTTTTTCTTCAAAGAAGGCACAGTCGGACGAGGCCTGGGATGAATTTTTTGTAATGATATCGAGCATGCATTTGCCTTCGCGCTGGTGAAGGCAATTGGACGAGCAGTTGATAGTTGTCATAACACCACCCCTATTGGAAAAAGTATGGAGGATACCGATCAATAAGATAAAATTGTTTGAGGTTATTATCCCCACAAGATTTTTAATTATTTAGTTCAACATTTTAAAAGGTTTTCGTTGTTTAATTAAATCCGCACCTTTAAAAAAGGTGCGGTTTATTTAAATAACTACCGGACATAAAATGTCTGGTGGTTAGTAGCAGATGGCCGGCTATTTTAAATAAGAACATGAATTTTCAAGGCAGCCCAGCATTTGTCTATATATTTTACGCATAGCCCGACCCAAATAGTATATAAATAGGTTTTAAAGCTTTGATTTATACTGACCTGGGAACTATGATAGAATTAATTGTTGCTTTTGTTTTATATTATGAACATGGAAAGCAACATGTGACAATTAATTTATTTTTATGTATATCAAAGGGGATTATATGATCATGCTAGAAAGAGGGTTAAGCTTTTTAAACACGCCCAACATACCCGAAAAAAAGATAAAGGTCGCCCTTGTGGATAAAAGGATTGAAAGTAACATCCAATTTGGGTTTGCCCAAAGGGGTATAGAGACTATAAAGCTAGAAGGGCATAGCGGGTTATACCCAGCCATTTCATCCCACCCCGATGCGATATTCCATCACTTGGGCGGAAACCTTATAATTCATGCACCGGGGGCGGATAAGAGTGTTTTATCTACATTGGAGGAGCTTGGGTTTTTACTTATTGAGGGAGAGGCAGAGCTTACACGAAAGTATCCTGGAACTATTTACTATAATGTTGCCAGGGTGGGAAATTTAGCGTTTCACAACACTAAATATACAGATAAGAAACTAAAGGAATTATTATACAGACTTGATATAGAGCTGGTACATGTTAATCAAGGGTATGCAAAATGTGCCGTATCTGTTGTTGATGAAAATTCAATAATAACCATGGACAGGGGTATAGCGAGGATAGCGCAAAAAAAGGGGCTGGATGTATTAGTTATAGAAGAAGAACGCATACTTCTACCGGGGTTTGCAAACGGTTTTATTGGTGGAAGCACCTGCCTTATTGACAAGAAGGTGTTGGCTGTATTTGGCAATATACATAAGCTGAAATCAGCAGCACAGATTATTAATTTTCTTTTGCAAAAGGATACTAAACTCGTGTCGCTTTCAGAGGAACCGGTTATAGATATTGGCTCGGTTATCCCGCTTCTGACCGAATAAGGAGTGAGTGTTGGTACATTCCCGTGTTGTAACTTACTATACTTTTTTGCATATAATACATTATAAAATGCAGATCATTTTAGGGAAAATATATGAATAAAAAATATCTACTTTTTAAAGCTTTTAAATTATATATGACAGTACTTAGAGACACTAAGCTACCCCATAAATTGTATCATATGCTTACTGCATACAACAAATTACTAAGACATATACTACGGTTGAAGGGAAGTGAAGTTGATGCGATTTCTTTGTATTAGGGTTAATGAAGATGATGAACAGCTAAAAGCTTATTTGACGGAAGCGGTATGTTCAGATAGCGGTATAGGAATGAAGTGCGAGATTAAAGATGTGGCTAACCTAGAAGGCTCAACTTCAATTATATGCAACATAAAGGAAGAATACAAAGAAAAAGAGATGTATCCTAACCTGTATAATCAGATGATAATAGTTATCTCAGGAGTTTTAACAAATTATATAATTGACAAATATCAGGAAAAACTGGTTTTAAGAATAATAAACAGTAACTACTGTTATTTTAATCCCATTGAAAAAGGGGAAATAAAATGGCTGACCTATAGTATTATAAAAAATGAAGAGGGAAATTTTTTAAACAGCCTTTTTCAAATTAAAAGGAGAAATATCATAACAAAAAGGCTTTTAGAGTATTTTAGGTGTTCAAATACACTGATACTCGAAGGGTTTATTAATTTTAGAATCAAAGATTATGTGGGAGAGCTCGAAGAGATAGTTGATAAAGCTGTGGATGACTTCCTGACGGAGAGGGAGTACAGGGAGTTTGTAAGGCTTCTAAGGTACTTTGTGGATATACAGGAACCCAAATTCAACCTAGTGCATATAGTTGTGAGTTATAGCGGCAAGTATATCCTTCTAGATGAGAATAAGAATGAAATTACGAATGAATATCTGCATGAGTTTATGAGTGATATCCCAGAAGGGGAAATTAATTACGATGATCTTCTTGTAAGTTCCTTGATTACTATGGCTCCAAGGAAGATTATTATTCATGGGGTTAAAAGCTTTAAGAATAAAGAGCTTTTGGAGACAATTAAAAACGTTTTCTGGGGGAAATTTATGGTATGCTCTAAATGTGAATTGTGTCCAGTAAATCTCGCTAAAAGTGAAAACAAAAATTGAAAATTCGACATATTATATTGACAATATTAAATCTAATGATACAATATAGAGTGTATTACATCTTTGCATTCTACTGGATATGGGGTAATGCAAGGGAATATGGAAGAGTTTTTAAAGCCAATTACAATTTTTGATTTTTATACAAATGATAAAGGAATCTAAAAACAAAGGATAAAATACTAAAAAACTAAAGATAAACATCAAACACAAGGAAAGGAAGTTTAAACTTCCTTTCCTTGTGTTTGATGTAGCGGTTTAAAGTTTTAAAATATCATACCCAGTGGGTCCCTGCCCTATCACCGCAGTGGGGAAAATTACTTATGGATAAATACCCCATTGTCTTAATTCACGGATTTGTGGTAAAATAATTCAATGGGATATTTCGTTCAAATTCAGGGATGAAATTTTCACCAGCTATTTGTATATTGATTATAAGAATACAGTAGATAGTAATATCTTGGAGGTATGCATTGAAAGTTTTCGGATTTGTAGGGCCTAGCGGGACTGGAAAGAGTCATCGTGCGGTTTGGGTTGCCAGGGAAAAGGAAATAGACTATATAATAGATGATGGGCTCCTTATTAGGGGTACCCAAATAATTGCTGGGACATCTGCCAAGCGGGAAAAGACTAAAATAGGTTCAATTAAATGTGCGCTTTTTAAGAATACGGAGCATGCGGATGAGGTAAAAAAGGCAATACAGGATAATAACCCTGAAAGCATACTTATTTTGGGTACGTCTGATGGTATGGTTGAAACAATTGCAAAGACGCTGGGGTTTCCAGGGGTAAGCGAGAAGATCTATATCCACGAAGTAGCGACGGAGTTTGAAATTAGGCAGGCTCTTTCGACAAGAAAAGAGCAGGGGAAACATGTAATTCCTGTCCCCACCTTTGAAATTAAAAAAGATTTTTCAGGTTATTTTCTAGATCCCCTGCAAATATTCCGGCGAAAGGGAAAGGGGAGCTTTCAGCTTGTTGGTGAAAAGTCAGTTGTTAGGCCTACCTTTAGTTATATGGGTAGCTACACTATTTCTGATTATACGATATACCAAATTGTTGAGCATGTAGCGTCCAATATGGAGGGGGTAAGCAGGGTATCGAGGTTTAGAGCCGAAAATTACCCCGAAGGCATATACATAGAGATGGATTTAGTATTAGTATACGGGTATTGCATAAAGCCCCTTTTAAGGGATGTCCAAAAGAAGGTAATCAATGAAGTCGAAACCCTTACAGCATTAAATATCAGAAGATTAAATATTACTGCCAAAAGCCTTGTGGTTAACTCCAGTAAAGCCATTGATGCAATCTGATTAGGAAAGCGACGGCTTTATTTTAGATTGCATAGTCCGACCAATTTTTGAATACTTCGAATTAGGGAATCCTTTGAGTTTTTCCAGGGTGCATCATTATTACGATAATCAAACTTTTGCGTAAACCAGTTAACCTCCTCCTGAATACGTTGGAGGTTCTGTGCTTGCATGGTGAAAAGGCTTTCCACAAAAATGGAAGTTTCTTTTGTGTTCAGATGTATTTTTGTTCCCTCAAGAAGTAATTTGAAATGTTTTAGGCAAAAACCCTTCTTCTGCTCAAACATAGTTTTAAAATCCTTTTCCTTAAAATAAAGAAAAAGAATCACATCTACATACCTTTCCATTGTGTGATCGATCTTGTCGCATACAGCACATGAGGATTCAAGTTCATTGAGCTTATTTATTAATTGATCAACAAGTTTTTGTGTTTCTGTTTGCTTTGTTGAGATTTTGTTTGCAAAATTCTTCATGGGGGATATTTGAGAATCCTTTTTAAGAAGAGCTTTCTTGTTTTCGTATATTTTATCGAGATTAGCATTTTGTTCTTGCATATGAGTATCCACGATAAGGCCTAGACCCAACCTGTTTGCTTTTGTGTTGTAAAGCAGTTCAAAATGTTTTTTACAAAATCCACGTTTGTTTGTTTGTATCCTGCCTTCAGGCTCCATCAGAAAAGGACCTAAGATATATTCGATGGATTCATCCTCGAGTTTTTTCTCAAGTATGCACATGGGACATTCACATTCAGTTTTAAAAGCATCTGTTATGGGAATTGTATAAATTTTCTCTTTCACTTTTTTTTCCTTTCTGGTATTATACAAAGTATGGGGGACACTCATCATGATTAAGACATCTTACATTTAGTATATCCTATCAAGGGAGTATTTCGCAAACAAAAGAGGGTATTATATACGATGAATTTAATATTTATATGATGTATCCTATAAAGAAGGAAAGTAGGCGATATAATTATGCAATTTAAGGGATATGAAATAGAGCAAAAGGGTGAAAGGATAATTGTTGAGGGAGTAAAAGAGTTTGAGCCGATGCATATATTCGAATGTGGGCAGTGCTTCCGTTGGAAGAGGATGCCCGACAAAAGTTATACGGGGGTAGCGTACGGTAGGGTTGTAAACACAAATTATGCTGAGGGGAAGCTTGAAATTTACAACACGAATACGGAGGAATTTAAGAATCTATGGTTTGATTATTTTGATTTGGGTAGGGATTACTCGCATATTAAAAAGAGTATAACAAAGGATAAGATAATGAAAAAGGTAGTTGCTTTTGGTTACGGGATTAGGCTTCTCAGGCAAGAAATATGGGAGAGTTTGATATCGTTTATTATTTCTGCAAACAACAGAATACCTATGATAGTTAAAACCGTAAACGAAATATCCCGGCTTTACGGACATGAAATCTATCTAGACAGTGAAAAATACTACAGCTTTCCTAAATATGATGCGATCCTGCAAGGCACCATAGAACAATTGAAATCCTGCAAGGCGGGTTTTAGGTGCAGATACATAAGGGATACAGCCAAGGCGGTTGCTGAAGGGGAAATAGAACTTTCGGCTATTGATTCCATGAGTACTAAGGAAGCCCGGGAGTATTTAATGAAGCTGCCGGGAGTGGGTCCTAAGGTGGCAGATTGTACGCTTCTTTACAGTGGAAAAAAATACGATGTATTTCCGACCGATGTCTGGGTAAAAAGGGCGATGGAGGAACTATATTTTGGGAGGGAGACAACATTTAAAGAAATACAAGATTTTATCATTGATTATTTTGGTGAATACGCAGGTTTTGCTCAGCAATATCTTTTTTATTATGCCCGGGAAAATAAAATTGGTGCAAGATGATTTTAAGTATAACATAGTTTTGCCTGCAAAGCCTGTCCTATGCCTAACATATGTGGGATTAAGCACCTCTCGTGTATATAAATTGAAAAACCAAAGATAACTTTGATTTTACAAGCATTTATAAGTTTATAAGTAATATATCCGAATGAACAGCCGTAATTAAGTCCTTTATTATTTGTTTTTATTGAATGGGGAATGGTATAATGTCTTTGAGATAGATTAGACTTTTAAGTTAAGCCTGAAATGTTCGGAGTATCCTATTTTTTGAACCTACATTTGACATAAGGGAGTCTAGAGTTTGAAAGTGGGATGCCAGGCCACAATTTAATTCCGTTTTGGATTTTTAATTCATAATAACGGCGGTGGAAGGCAGAAGCTTTTAGCAGGACACCCACCTGGCTGAGGCTAGGTGTCAAAATATAGGTGAACGGCATTTTGGGTATTAATATAAGAAAAGGTTCCGGTATATAAACCGAAACCTTTTCTTATGTTAAATAACAACCCGTGTGGGAGGATTATTACATGGCCCTCCCAGGAATAATGGCATCGATTATTCCATAAATTAATGCCCCGAATAGGGCACCCATCAGGGTGACACTAAAGCCTGTCACAAAAAACTGTGTAATATATATAATTGCAGCAGCAAGTATAAAGCCGGTTATGCCCCTTCCAAAGGGGGTGGCATTAACATTGAGAAGCTTTAACGCCAAGTAGTCTAGGGCAGCCAGCACAATTGCACTAAATACAAGGGGCCAAAAACCCGATATCGTAAAGCCGGGAGTTAGGGCTGCAGTGATTGCAAGCACTACTGCTCCAACAACGAATCTTACAATAAAGTGGGTAATATTAAAGCCTTCAGCTCTAGTATTATTAAGATTAGCCATAGTTTCACTTCCTTTCTTATAAAAATATTAAAATCTTTTAAAACCTTTCCATACCTGAACAGAGGGTTGCGTGTTTTTTATCCATATGCTGTTTTGCGGGTTGCTTAGGGACTATGTCCAACAAAATCACATATTTGTAGCTATAAAACGTATACTGTTGATGTAACTTATTTTTTAAACTTGGCATATTAATATTATGAATTAATATTGTTGCAATTATTCAAACGGTAAATATTAAAGAAATTATTTTTGGATGCGTATTGCTCAAATGAATCAGAGCATTGGCAAAGGAATACAATAAAAAATATTTACCCAATGGGTTATATCTGATAAAATAATATGTAAAAAGAAAAAAGATAAAGTAAGATAGTTCGATTTAACTAGAACGGAGCCAAAGCTTGCCGCTCTTCTGCTTTTTACAAACATTTACAAAGGGGCAGGGGTTCGGGGATATAGACAAAGCCTGCCATGCTTCTACTTCTAGGATTGGTATTTTGCCATGGGGTGTTGGTTACAAAGGCGGGATTGAGTGGTAAGTATACACCATACAAAAATATTGTTTGGATGTGAGGCTAATATGTTTAAGCGATTTAAAGAGGATGCAAGACTAATTGCCAAAAGGGACCCTGCCGCAAGAAATATAGCAGAGGTTATACTCCTTTACTCAGGATTTCATGCAGTTTGTTTTCATAGGATTGCCCATTGGTTTTACAATAGGGGATTATGCTTTATTGCAAGAACTATTTCGCAAACATCAAGGTTTTTAACAGGAGTCGAGATACATCCCGGTGCAAAGATAGGAAAGGGTTTATTTATCGATCACGGTATGGGGATAGTAATCGGGGAGACGGCTGAGGTAGGGGATAATTGCACCATATACCATAACGTTACACTAGGTGGGACAGGTAAAGACAGGGGAAAGAGACATCCTACTATAGGGAATAATGTGCTAATAAGTAGTGGAGCAAAGGTCTTGGGGCCGTTTAAGGTGGGGGATAACTCCAGAATTGGTGCTAATGCGGTGGTTTTGACGGAGGTTGAACCGGATACTACCGTTGTTGGGGTACCGGGCAGAGCTGTGAAAAGGGGTGGGCATAGGATAAAGCCATCAATTGAGCTGGATCAGGTACACATTCCGGACCCGGTGGCCCAGGAATTACGCAGGTTGCGGTGTAGGCTGGAGGAACTGGAGAGGGCTTTGGACAAGAAATAATACGTACAATTGGATAAGGATGGATGGTGCACCGAGATGTGGCAGAACAAAAAGATAGTACTAATGTAGAAAAGGGAGAGAAGAATGAAACTTTATAACACTATGACGGGGAGAAAAGAGAAGTTTGAACCCCTTGATCCCAGGGAAGTCAAGATATATTCATGTGGACCTACAGTATACAATTATTTCCATATCGGAAATGCGCGACCCTTTATAATGTTCGATGTATTGAGAAGGTACCTTGAATACAGGGGTTACGATGTAGTATTTGTACAAAATTTTACTGATATAGATGATAAGATGATAAGCAGAGCAAAAGAAGAAAATACTACGGTAAGGGAATTGGCGGACAGGTTTATACAAGAATATTATGTGGATGCTAAGGGATTGGGTATTGGTGAGGCGACCTTCCACCCAAGAGCAACGGATAATATAGAGGCTATAATAGAACTTATATCGAAGCTTGAGCAAAAAGGATTTGCCTACACCGCAGGTGGAGATGTATATTTTAGAACAGGCAAATATAAGGATTATGGGAAGCTATCCCACCAATCCCAGGAGGATCTGGAAGTTGGTTTTAGAGTAAACTTGGATGAAAGAAAAGAAAATCCAATGGATTTTGTACTTTGGAAAGCACAAAAACCAGGGGAACCCGCCTGGGATAGTCCATGGGGTAAGGGAAGACCGGGATGGCATATTGAGTGTTCTGCTATGGCAAATAAGTATTTAGGTGAGACGATAGATATTCATAGCGGGGGTCGGGACTTGATATTTCCCCATCATGAAAACGAAATTGCCCAAAGTGAGGCAGCAAACGCAAAACCGTTCTCTAGGTATTGGATACACAACGGTTTTATAAATGTTGATGGTGAAAAGATGGCAAAATCCCGAGGCAATTTTTTTACGGTAAGGGATATTTCAAAAAAATTTGATTACGAGGTAATTAGGTTTTTTATGCTTTCGGCTCATTACAGAAACCCCATAAATTTTAGCGAGGAGCTGCTTGGACAGGCCGAAAATGGGCTGGAGAGAATATATAATTGTCTTGATAACCTAGAATATTTAATGGAACATATTGACGAAGATAGGGATATAACTGAAAATGAAATCAAAATGAGACTTATTGATTTTAAAGAGCAATTTACTGGGGCGATGGACGATGATCTCAACACTGCTGATGCATTAGCAGGGCTTTTTAATATAATAAAAGAGGTTAATACAAACATAGGTCTAGGTACAAATCCATCCAGGGGGATAGTGAGATTTGCATATTCTCTGATAAAAGAATTGGGGGGGATTTTGGGTATTGGCCAAAAAAACAGGAAAAATGATATAGATAGCAAAATACAGGAATTAATAAACAAAAGGCAACAGGCAAGGAAGGAGAAAGACTGGGGAAAAGCCGATCAGATAAGGGAAACCCTTAAAGATATGGGTGTTACTTTGGAGGATACACCGCAGGGTGTAAAGGTGCATATTGATGAGCAATAAAAATTGCGGAACTACTTTTGTTTTTTAAAAATTTGTTTTCCAACAACGGATATACCGTAATAAACATTTAATGGAGGGCATGTTTACTAAAAATTCGATATGCTATATAATATACATATTGCAAAAAAGCTTTACATAAGCAAATGTGCTGGGATATACATTTAGTTTATTATATATTAAGTATAGAAAAGGTTATTTGAATGACTAAAGATTTTTTTGACAAGATAGCAACTGAATTTGAGTTTAACAACGCAAAGCTTAGCCAGTTATCACCGCTGGCACTTGCCTATATTGGAGATGCTGTTTATGAGGTTTTTATCCGTACAATGCTTTTAAGCGAGGGAAATATGCCCGTTCATATTCTCCATAGGCGTTCTATCCGATTTGTAAAGGCAAAAGCCCAATCCGATATTATCCATAGGATAATGCCTTCGCTTACATCGGAGGAATGCAATATTGTCCGCAGGGGAAGAAACACTAAATCTGGGACGATCCCAAAGAACGCAGATATAGTGGAATATAAATATGCTACTGGTTTTGAATCTTTAATAGGATTTTTATATCTTAAAAAAGATTATGAACGCCTAATGGATATATTTAAAATGGCTGTTTGTAAAGGTTGTTAATTTATTTGCCCCATTAAGGGATAGAATATTATTTGTGCGTACATAAATAAGTGCAGTTCTTCGTATTAATTTAAATGAGGGAAGGTTATCAAAAGATTATGGATATTACTGGAGACAAAAAGGGTAAAAAGATGCCCAGACCACAAAGACAATATATTGAAAGAACTAAAAGAGGAGATAAGCCCCCCGATGAAGGGGACAAGCTAGAAGGTCGGAATTCCATTGCGGAAGCAATAAAATCCGGTAGAACTATAAACAAGATCCTAATTCAAAAGGGCGAAAAAGAGGGTTCAATAAGGCAAATTATAGCACAGGCAAGGCAAAGGGGTATAGTGATTCAAGAGGTCGATAAGGTTAGCATGGATAGGAATTCGGTAACTCATGCACATCAGGGTATTATCGCTTATGTTTCCCCTAAGGATTATGTTGAGGTAGATGATATATTAGAAAACGCAAAATCTAAAGGCGAAAATCCTTTTATTATCGTATTAGATGGAATCACCGATGCATACAATTTAGGATCCATATTAAGGACGTCGGAAGCGGCTGGTGCCCATGGTATAATTATACCTAAAAGAAGGGCAATTGGTCTTAATGCAGCTGTCTCGAAGGCATCGGCAGGGGCTATAGAATATGTACCGGTGGCAAGGGTGACAAATATTTCCCAGACAATAGAGTACCTTAAAAATAAAAATATATGGGTAATTGGGACGGGAACCTCGGGGGGGAAGCCCTTCTACCACTCGGATCTAAAAGGTGCTGTTGCACTTGTGATTGGAAGTGAGGGGCGTGGTATGGGGAGGTTGGTTGCCCAAAAGTGTGATTATGTAGTAAATATCCCCATGGCGGGAGAGATTACATCATTAAATGCGGCTGTTGCAGGATCAATTATAATGTATGAGATCGTAAGACAAAGAAAGGGATAAGAAACCATAATTTTTGAATTTTACGTTAAGATACTTACAAATATAGATTAATAGGGCTATTGTTCTAGAATTTTTAGCAAATTAGAGTAGAAGGAAAAAGAAACATGCTGTAATTTAAAAATTTTTGTACAAAAGAAAAATAAATTGCCGATAACTATATTGAGGGTTTTGTGTTTACACTACTTAATACAGATTATGGGACTTTGTATATTTTAAGGTGTATGGCCAATGTAATATTTACATCCCCTGCATTGGTTTTAAAAAGCATTTATTAGATTTTCTATGTGCTTTGCAATAAGCATTTTTATAATTGTGTTTTGATATTGCGAAATATACACATAGATTTAGGTGCTTTTATCAATATGTGAGAGCAGGGGGCTTTATTTTATACAAAAAAATAAGGGGGCGGGGTTTTGAAATCTAATGTACAAATAGAAGCAGCAAAAGTCTTTAGTGCTATGCAGGATGAGGAAATAATTGAAAATAGTAGAGCTGGTGATAGAAAGGCCCTCGAGTATTTGCTTAACAAGTATATGGGGTTTGTACGCGCAAAGGCGAGAACTTATTTTCTTATCGGAGCTGAAAGGGAAGATATTATACAGGAGGGAATGATAGGTCTTTATAAGGCTATAAGGGATTATCGGAAGGACAGGCTATCCTCTTTTCGAGCTTTTGCAGAACTTTGTATAACAAGACAAATTATAACTGCAATTAAAACTGCGACACGACAGAAGCATAAGCCCTTAAATTCTTATGTATCACTTAATAAACCTATATTTGATGAGGAATCCGATCGCACTTTGATGGATATTATAAGTGAGGAAAGCATAAATGATCCTGAAGAAATGATCATAAATAGAGAGGAATTCTCTGGTATAGAGGCAAAAATGGGTGAAATTCTAAGCGATCTTGAATGCGAAGTTTTATCTTTATACTTACAGGGCCAGTCCTACCAAGAAATTGCGGTTGAATTAGAAAGACATGTAAAATCGATAGATAATGCGCTA
The DNA here is from genome assembly GCA_012798835.1 of Clostridium sp. Lineage (GTDB taxonomy): Bacteria > Bacillota > Clostridia > Acetivibrionales > Acetivibrionaceae > Hungateiclostridium. The sequence goes on along the minus strand of JAAZML010000130.1, from coordinate 3,445 downwards.
CAGCGAGTAAAACGCAAATTAGAAAAATATCTAGAAGAAAGCAGAGCGTAAATCAATATAATTGGCAAATACCAACTGGACTATTTTATAGATTAATGGTATAATTCATCTTGCTTTATAAAATTTATACTTCTAGGCGGGTGTAATTCAATGGTAGAATATCAGCTTCCCAAGCTGACTGCGTGGGTTCGATTCCCATCACCCGCTCCAGGAAAAAATGTGTATGCCCTCATAGCTCAGTAGGCAGAGCGCATCCTTGGTAAGGATGAGGTCACCGGTTCGACTCCGGTTGTGGGCTCCAATAAGAAGAACCTCTGAAGTACTGATTAGTCAGCGTTTAGGAGGTTCTTCTTATATTCTTATTTGGTGAAAAGGATACATCCATTGTGGACAGGTTGCTTAAAAGCAACCTGTTTGCTGTCTAATTGTTATTATAATCATATGACGATCCCGATGTAATTTTTAGGGCAGTTTGGCAAGATAATAAGAAGTATTATATCCATTCTGGAAGGATTCATAGCTTATTTATTATTATATATTTACATTAAACTAGATTATACCATATAAACAAGAGAAAATAAATAAAACTAATTGTTCTTATATATAAATATATAGGTGTGTTTGGCAATAGGTAAATGCAATTTTTGGCCATCAAAAGTGCAATTACCAGCACAAAAAAGTTATTTCATCAAAGAATTGGCCATTCGGTAGCTTTTACCCATAAATAAAAGCATATGTGAATGGTGAACCAGTCTATCAACTATGGCGACAGTTAGCTTCTCGTCAAACAGGAAACCTATCTCTTTATTTGAAGAATAACTTTTGTTATCTTCACTATTCTTAGAATTATTAAGAATTTAGAATTATTGCTTTAAAAGTCTAGCTTTTAAGTCGTTTTTATTGTTATTGTAAGTCTCAGTCGAGGTTGAGGGTATGTGGGCAACGCCGTTTTTGCGTTGTCCAAGCAATTGTGGAGTCTGTGGGTAACTCGCCAGAGTTATCCATCAGAATCCATGACTGCGGCATATCCACAACCCGTAATTCTGCCTTTAACCGCCTTAATATTGCCGCTGTGCTCACCCCAAAACCTACCCTATCATGCCTCACTGGGTCTTTGCCCTTACATTCCTTCGTTCTGTTTTAGGGATAAAAGCGGAGATAGTTTAATGCTTAAATGCTGCCTCAGTGGGCTAATGGAGGAATCCCCCTTATCTCCGCTTTATCGGCTTTTGTTTATGTTTTTTTACGCTGCTTGTTGTATTTGGTTTCTTCTGTATTCCCCTAATGCCAGTTCTGCTTTATAAACTGTTTGTTTTCGCACTAAGCCATGTATTATGCTCACCGCCTTCTTCGATATTACTACTAGTGCTTGCTTTCCTTTTAGAGGATTGTTGGATCGTGTTTTTAGGTATTGGTATAGCTCTTTCATTTCTGTGTTTACGGCCACCATGGTCCCGGCCATTTGGTAGAGCACGTTCCGTAGGTTTTTGCGGCCTCGCTTTGATATGGTGGTTCCACTGACATTTTTACCGGAGCTGTCCTCTATTAGGTTGTAGCCAGCCATTCTACTGATTTGCCTGGGATGTTCAAATCTTAAGGGGTCTCCTATTTCACCCAGGAAGCTAACTGCTGTCACTATACCGATACCGGGAACGCTGAGGATTGTTTCTTTAATGCCGGTATCTGTCAGTGCCTGCTCCATAGCTTCTTCTATTTGTTCAAATTGCTTTGTCAATAGCTCTAGTTCCTCTAGAAGTAACCCCAGTCGCATCTTTGCCGATACCACCCCGTAGGTTACGCCTACGGATACTCTTGCCGCCTCCACAAGCTGTCTTGCCTTTTTTAGGCCAACGGTCTTTTTTACTGCCTTTCTTATTTCGGCCAGCACCCCCTCTGTTCCCAATTCTAGGATTTGCGAAGGGAATGGACAGGATTTTAATATTTGCAATGAGGCTTTTCCTTTTAGAGGACACTTAAACACTGTTACGTATTCGGGAAAATATTCATCTAGCACGGCTATAATGGTATTTCTTATGGCGTTATACCGCTTCATCAAACTCACTCTTGCATTGGACAACACTCTTAGTTCGGCAAACACATCCTAGGGCATGTATACTTCATAATAGCGGCCGTCCCGTATTAATCTTGCTATGGTCAGGGCATCTTTTTTGTCGCTTTTGGTGGGGCTGTTATCGTCTAGCTCTTTTGCTCTTTCGGTATGGTAGGGGTTGACCATGACTACGGTTATTTCGTTTAGAATCAGGTAGTTGGCTAGGGGTTTCCAATAATGACCGGTGGGCTCCATCCCAACGATTACTTGGTCTAGTTTTTTTAGCTTGCATACTTCCTTGATACTTGTTAAAATTGTTTCAAAGCCGTTTTTGTCGTTCCTGAATTTTGAGACTTTACCTAGCTCTAAACCTCTATAATCTGTGAATCTTGCCCATTGCAGCTTTTTTGCAATGTCGATTCCCACAATCAAGGTTTTTGGGGTTATTGCTTCTAATTTGTAGGTACTATTTTTTTTCATTGCTCATGACCACTATTGGGATTACAAAATCTTACAGTAAATCCATAATGAGTAGCAAATCGCATCATAGCATCAGCAGTTTTCACAACACCTTTGGCATCCCTGATTCTTAGGGCCACTGTGGACATTTGGTCAAACCAGATAGTTGTTGGAACATACTCTATAAATCTGAATATGCTTACAAGCCCCTCGAACAATGCTTCGCGGGTTTGACTTCTGGTTACCACAGCAAATCCTGCATTGGATTGTGGGAAGGAAAGTATCAGCTCATGAAATTTCTTCTTTGTCCCATTTTCATAGGCATCAAAAGTCCCAAAATCAACCTGGGCCTCACCACCCGGATGCTCCAAACGTAGATAGCTGTCTAAAACACTATAAATTTTTTCCCTTTCTTCTTTAGCAATCCTTCTTACCGTCCTATCAGAAACCTTTAAAATATCCCCATGCTCTGCATTTAATCTATCATAGATTCTTTTAGCAGTATGTCTTTGTTTATGATGTCTCGACTTATCCTCAGATAACCATTTTTTATAATAGGCCTTAATACATCTGACTTATTTGGCCGTTGGGCCTTATGCTTCTATTCATTAAAATCCTCCATTTATGTATACCTTTTCATGGTGGGGTAATCCTTTCCAGCCATTTTTATAATATCTGTGTAATTTTTCCCTTCACAAAAGTACAATGGGAATTGTTATTAAAGAAGACTGATAATGCAGAGGTCCAAAGAAAAAGGGAAGATTACCCTCTACACTAGGGGAAAAATTATTGATGTGTTAAACGAAACCATTCCACAATTAGTAGATTGCACTTTGAAGGCATGGGACAATATGCGAAATGTTACGCCAAAGGATTATGAGGCAAGTATAACCTTTGGAGAATAATGCCGGTCCTGATTTTGACAGCGTGGTAAGG
>JAAZML010000031.1 GCA_012798835.1 Clostridium sp. | reverse complement strand
TTGTATAAATGTATTTCTCTTATAGGCAGAAAGGAATATTCAGTAGGACATATTTCAACGGGCTTCAATGAAAACTACATTCCGTTTTTGAACATAAATAAATGGAGGTCTTGTTTAAAAGAAAACTATCCATTTGTTCCTCTCTGTGCCGGGGGTTGTCACTTCGATTCCGTCGTGGGGTATGGAGATATTAATTTAAAGACGTGCCGTAAGGGGATGGTAGAGTCTTTCTGGCTAGATAGCATAGTTTCAAATATCTTTAGCGAGTCGGAATAACGACTAGGGCACGGATTTATCTTTTTTAAAAATGGAGGTGGTTTTATGATTAAAGTCAAGGGAATTAGTAAGACTTTTATTACCAAGAATAATTCAATTAAGGCAGTAGATAATGTGGACTTTAACTGCCGAAAAGGAGAAGTAACAGCCTTATTGGGGCCTAACGGAGCAGGTAAGACAACCTTAATTAAAATGATCTGTGGTATTACCATAGCGGATAAGGGAGATATCTTTATTAATGGTATCAATATAAAAGAAGATCCCACTTTACCCGCGTCTCAGGTAGGTGTTGTTTTAGAACATGCCAGAAATGTTTATCAATATCTTAGTGTTAAGGATACCTTAGAATACTTTGGTCTTTTAAATGGTTTAAAAGGCCAAATACTTAATGAAAGAATTGAATACGTTTTAGATCTGTTTCAGTTAAGTGAAAAGCAGAATAGCAAGGTAGGTAGCCTATCTAGGGGGATGCAACAGCAATTGTCGATCATGATCGCCCTTCTGAAAGACCCGCCAATTCTTATCTTAGATGAACCTACTTTAGGACTTGATGTAATGAACAGCATAAAAACCAAGGAACTAATCAAGTTTTTATCCCAAGAAAAAACAATTCTTTTAACCACCCACACTATGGAGTTAATTGAAGCTGTTTCTGATCAGGTGGCTATTATTCGCGCAGGTAAGATTATCAAAAACGAGTCCTTAGAAGATTTGAAGCAAGAATATGATCTAAGTAAAGAAACATTTAAAATTTCCTTTCACAGCCCTAGCCCAAATCCTTTGCCTGAACTTCTCGCTTTAGGACTTGATGAAGAGGCTCTTACTGCTAAGTCTGATTCTGTTTATGAAGTGGAAGTCAATTCTGAACTTGTGGGCTTAATCTTGGGAAAATACGAGGTCTTATCTATCGAAAAAGAAGCTACTTCTATGGAATCTATATTTGTTGATCTCATAGAAAAGCAGGGGGCCTAGGAGGGATATCATGCTGATTATTAAAGCCGAGCTTAAGAAATTAATAGGTGATTATAAAAATTATTGGTTTAATTACTTGTTTGGAAATATTACTCTTTTTATTTTAGCAGCCGGACTTTTTTGGACTTTTGCCGGTCAAAATCAAAACCACTCCGGGTCAATTGTAGTCTTCCTCTTTGGGTTATTTTTTTGGTACTTTAGCGGTGATGCTCTGGGAATGACTAGCCAAATGATCTTTGAAGAACTAATGTTAGGCACTTTCGAACAATTACTTATGACAACCAGTTCAATCAAGAAAATTATTTGGTCACGTTTGTTTGTTCAATTTCTGTTGAGGACCCTTTTTGCAGTAGTTTTTTTCACTACCTTAATATCTGTTTTTGGAATGTGGCCTTCGCTTGGTGCATTAGGTTCAAAACTATTTTTACTTCTTACTATCTTTTTAATAGGAGTAATCGGACTTTACGGAATGGGATTTGTAGTTGCAGGCTTAGCATTGGTCTTTAAACAAGCAGGTTCAATCGTGGGTATTTTATCATATTTTGTCTTGTTTTTTACCGGGACGGTTGTGGAGTTCGAACTTTTGCC
>JAAZML010000082.1 GCA_012798835.1 Clostridium sp. | reverse complement strand
TGGTGTTAGAAAAATATTCTAAAGGAGGGTAAGTGATGTCTATTGAGTTTAGGGATCCCATAGACAAAGAAGAATTGCTTATTGATACGAAAAATTTAAAACAGTTCACAAAACATGTTAATGAACATGACAATATTATAAAAAAGATTGATAAGGTAAGAAATAATTTTTCAGATAAGTATAGTGAATGGTATGATTTAGATATCATATATAGATTTGCAGAAGCATTAAAAAAAGAATTTTTATAATGGAGGAATTGTGTGGAGATAAAAAATGAAGCACTTTATAAAATTTGGTCAGATAGATATTGTAAAAATAATGAAACTTTAGATGAAAATTTGAGAAGGGTAGCAAAATATTGTTCTAAAAGCCTAAAAGAGGAAGATTTGTTTTATAATATAATGAAATCGGGGCTATTTTTACCTGCTGGTAGAGTTATGAGTAACTCTGGTGTAGGTAAAAAATTGACTTTAAACAATTGCTTTACACTTAATTTTGTTGAAGATGATATGGAAGCAATATTTGATAAAGTTAAAGATGGTGCATTAGTTCATAAAGCTGGTGGTGGAACTGGATATGAATTTTCTAAAATAAGACCTAATGGCACTCCAACATCAAATGATGCCATTGCAAGTGGCGTAGTAAGCTTTATGAATGTTTTTGATACTGAAACTGCTACAATTAACCAAGGATCTCGTAGAGGGGCAAATATGGCAGTGTTGTCAGTGTATCACCCTGATATTATTGAATTCATTAATGCTAAATCTTATGATGAAGGCAAGCTCGTACACTTTAATCTATCAGTTATGGTTGACGATGATTTTATGAAGGCAGTAGAAAACGATGAAGAAATATTTTTACATTACCCAGTTTATGATGAGAAAGGCTTCTTGATCAAAGATGAAAGCAAGTGGAAAATTAAAAAGCCAATTAGTGCAAAAAAATTATACGATATGATAATAAGAAAAGCATATGACAATGGTGAACCAGGAATTTTGTATTATGACAATATGAACAAAGACAATAACTTGTGGTATATGGAGAATATTGTAAACACGAATCCGTAGAAAATGCGGTTTTAAAAGGGATTAAATTGCGGGGAACCCCTAAAGCACTAATTACCAACTTATAGTAGCAATACATATAAGGGCGTTGCTAACCACAACGATATGGTAAAAAGATTAGTGATGGAACAATGGGCAATCCGCAGGGAAATATCCTAATAACGGATAGACCTTCAGAGACTTTAATATCCCCTCGTAAGAGATGGTAAAGTCCAGCCTACAACCAAATGGGCTTGTGAAAACAAGTGTGGGACGGTGGAGAGTATATTTCAGGTATAATTTACGATTCTCCTATACCTATTAATACGCCATTAAATAAATTTTATGGAGTATGTAATCTTGGGAGTTTATTTTTACATAATTATATAAATAATCCTTTTACTAAAAATGCAGAAATTGATTTTGACAAACTAAAAACCACTATAAAAGTAGCAATAAAATTTCTAGATA
>JAAZML010000115.1 GCA_012798835.1 Clostridium sp. | reverse complement strand
TTACAGATAAAAAGGAATGTGTTGTAAAATATGAAGAAAAAAATAAAACTTTCCCCACCTGATATTACAGATGCAGAAATTAATGCTGTTGTGGAAGTTTTAAAGTCAGGATGGATAACTACCGGGCCAATAACAAAGCAGTTCGAGAAAGAAATTGCCGACTATTGCGGCACTGATCGTGCTGTATGTTTAAGTTCAGCGACTGCAGCTATGGAACTATGTTTGCGATTATTAGGTATTGGGCCTGGTGATGAGGTCATTACTTCTGCATATACATATACGGCTTCAGCCAGCGTCATCGATCATGTCGGGGCTAGAATCGTCATGGTGGATACCGCCAGGGATAGTTATGAGATGGATTATGAAAAGTTAAGCAGGGCCATTACACCCCGAACAAAGGCTATTATACCCGTAGATATTGCCGGCGTAATGTGTGATTATGATCGGTTATTTGAAATTGTTAATAGTAAAAAGAATATTTTTAAGGGTAATAGCGGTATTCAAAACGCTATTGGCCGGATAGCTATTATTGCGGATGCTGCCCATTCCCTCGGTGCTGTTTATAAGGGGAGAAAAAGTGGGACTGCAGCAGACTTCACTTGTTTTTCATTTCATGCTGTCAAAAATGTAACGACTGCCGAGGGTGGGGCCTGCACATGGGTAAATATCAAAGGTATTGACAATGCTGAAATATACAGGCAATTCATGCTCTTATCGCTACATGGGCAGACAAAAGATGCATTAACCAAGATGCAGCTAGGCGGTTGGGAATATGACATTGAATGCACCGGCTACAAATTCAATATGACCGATATTATGGCTGCTATCGGATCGGTACAGCTTAAAAGATATCCTAAATTTCTTCAAAGGAGAAGAGAAATAACAGAAAAGTATAATCTCCTTTTAGAAAATACTGATGTGGCCCCTATCCAGCATATTAAAAAAGATAATCTTTCAAGTATGCACCTTTATTTATTGCGGGTTGCCAACGTTAGTGCTAAGCGGAGGGATGCAATTTTCTTCAAGATGGCAGAAAGAGGAGTGGCAACCGCAGTCCATTATAAGCCCTTACCGATGATGACAGCATATAAAAACCTGGGGTTTGACATTAAAGACTACCCGAATGCTTATCGGCAATATGCCAATGAAATATCGTTACCACTTCATACTTTGCTCAGCAATGAGGATATAGAATATATTGTTAAAGTCTTTAAGGAAACCTTATTAGAGGTTTAGAAACCACAAATTGTTCCTGAGGGGGATTAGCCGTAGTGTTCCTGAAAAATTGGGATGATTTACCCCCGAAAATGAAAAATAAAGACGTAAGAGAATATTATGAGGTATTGAGCAGTAAGCGTATTAGCTTATTTTTTAAACGGTTATTTGATATAGTGGTAGCTGTTATATTATTGATAATTCTTTCCCCAGTTTTTCTTGTTGTCGGTATTTTAATTAAAGCTGACTCTAAAGGATCTGTTATGTACCGCCAGACTAGGGTGACCCAATATGGAAGACAATTTAAGGTTTTCAAATTCAGAACGATGGTTGATAATGCTGATAAGATCGGAAGCCTGATCACAACCGAAAAGGATACAAGGGTTACAAAAATTGGAGGGCCCCTAAGAAAACTAAGGCTTGATGAGATCCCCCAGCTATTAAACATCATTGCCGGGGATATGACATTTGTTGGTATAAGGCCCGAGATACCTAAGTATGTCGAAAGATATACTGATGAAATGTTGGCCACATTGTTGTTACCGGCAGGGGTTACATCTGAGGCCAGTATTCGGTATAAGGATGAGGAGTACCTGCTATCAAGCCTCGAGGACATAGATGAAACTTATTTAAATGAGGTTTTGCCACGGAAGATGGGCTATAATCTAAAAGGCATAAAAGAATTTAGTATCTTTAACGATATTAAAACAATGCTTAGAACTGTTTTAATTGTAGTTAAAGATAAAGAGGATGATAACAACTCTGTGGCAGTTTTTACAGCTAGCAAAAAAGAAATAAAGATGTGAAGAACTGTTAGTAAACTTTGTAGCTTATATTGAAGGAAGATCCTAATGGGCAACAAAAACAAAGGCAAAAATATC
>JAAZML010000095.1 GCA_012798835.1 Clostridium sp. | reverse complement strand
CATTACTGTGAGGATATGATATGTTTAAGTAGTTACCTTCAAATGCAACTCCGTTTTCGATAAATGTTGCCTTTCCAAAATCTACTTGAGCTTCTCCTGGAGGATGTTCCAGGGGAAGATATCCTTCCTTTTCTAAATTTAATTCTTCCTTTAATCTTGCAACAAGGGTTCTTACTGAGCGATCAGAAGCATCAAATTCCGGATATCCTTCTCTAAGCCTATCGTACACTCTCCTAGCCGTGTGTCTTTGTTTGTGTGGCGCATTAAGATCCTCTTTAAGCCATCCCTTAACTATGTCTTCATATGGCGTGCTTTCCTGCTCTCTTTTGTTTTACTTTTGCTTCTACGTTGAAGTCTTCTTTTTCTACATATTTTTTTACTGTTTCAAAATCATGTCCAGTAAGTTTGGCTATATTTCTTAAACTTTTTCCTTCAAATTTCCTTAAATATCTGATACGATATACTTGATCCATTGTTAGCATCTCCTTATTCCCCTTTTCAGTGTTGTTACTAAAAAGGATATTATTTTTTAGGGGTGCTTGCAATGGATTTTTTATTAATGCAGGGATTTTTAACTTCCGAACTGCTTGGTTTCTATTCTACCATAAACACGCGGTCGAAAACTTATTCTAATGGTATGTAAAGTTTGCTAAAAAAATATTCTTCACCATTTTGGTGATAAGAAATTTCACCAATATAAAAAGCTTCACCTTTAGGTGTCAAGTGATTTTGTGACAAATAGTTTTCTATGTCCTGTACACGGATTTGACCTATTAGTTTTCCGTTAAAATTATGTCTTATAGGACAAGATAAAGATAATTTTGATTCGCGTTTGTAAACAAGGCCAGAAGTATCTAAATTGAAAAAGTTAACAGTTTTGTCTTCAACAGCTAAGCCAAGCTTTAAATTACTACTTCCTTTATCCAAAAGGTCAAAAGTACAAGGTGAATAATTCAAAACAAATAACATATATTCTGACCATTGAGCAAATTGTTCAATGTAGGGTTCATGTACCGTTAGTTTACCGCCTACCATATAATCGAAACAATAATATGAAGGACTCTTTTCTATAGAAAAGGTAATATCGTCGTGATACAGTTTTTCAGCGAATAGTAAATGGTCTTCCATTTTTTTTATTAGGAATCTCTTATATTCAAGCTCTTTCTTAGCTGATTGTGTATTTTTATAAAAACTATTGTAATATTTTTCAAGAGAAAAATCCTTCATAGATTTAGATATGTCTGCTAAGCTGTAACCAGCGGTACGCATTTTCCTCATTGCCAACAACCTACTGACAGAAATAGCATCAAAATGCTTATAAGTACTATTAGCGTCTTTTTTTGATTTTATAATAGAAAATTTCTGATAATGCCTTAATGACTCTGTTGTTACTCCTAAAAATTTAGAAATATTTCCTATTCGATATTTTATTATAATCCACTCCCTATTAATTATATGTAGATTATACCATATTTCCTACCTTTTGTAATCCACTAAACAAATAAAAAATCTCCTGATGTTTTAGGAGATTTTTTATAGAAACACTTTATTAGATTTTACGTGCTGTCAGGTTACCGGACGCAATAGCTTCTGCAATGTTCCAAGGTCTATTGCAGTCACCTATAGCATAGGTCTCTATGCCTTTAAGATCTTCGATAATTGCTGTGTTGGGCAGCATATCCATAGCTTCGATAACAGTATCGCATGGAATGGTCATATTTATACCTGTCTCAGTGAGTATTGAGATCTCTCCGTTATTCACAGCAGAAACTTTAGCATCGGCCCACACTCGGGTGCCACGGGCATAGAGCATAGGAAGTGTAAATGTCTTAACCCATTGGGATTGGCCCTTATCCAGACTCTCAATAGGGTCTGAAGAAATAATTGTTACATGCTTTCCTTGGGCTATCAGATAAAGAGCGACATCCACTGCATGTGCATTTCCACCTACTATGCTTACTTTTTCTCCTATATCAGCAGAGACAATATCGTCGATGGAAACAATATTAGTACCGGCAGTTCCATTTAACCCTAAAGTGTTGCGTTTTCCCCCAATAGCAAGGATTACTACATCTGGTGCTTCTTGCTTTATAAAATTAGCATCTACCTCCTGACCGGTAACAACCTTCACACCTTTAAGCTCGAGCTGATGTTCCAAGTAATCGCGAAGATTGTTCAGATTTTCGTGGGGACCCTTAATGGCGGATGCAAATGGAAGCAAACCTCCGACCATACCGTTCTTTTCGTAAAGTGTAACAGTATAACCGAGCTGTGCAGCAATGCGGGCAGCCTCCATTCCTGCAGGGCCTCCACCTATCACCATGACATCCTTAGCGCCATCTGCGGGTAGTGGCTCGTATCCTTCGGGCATATCTTCGCGATAAGCACGTTGTACGCATGCATTCACACGGCAGTGCTCGTAAACATTACCCTCCTCATCACTGTCAAAATGACAGTGCAGGCAGCGTGTACATGGCGCAATTTCGTCTATGCGACCATCTCGAAGTTTGTTTACATATTCCATATCCACAATTAGTGGGCGGTTCATCAATAGAAAATCAACCTTGCCATCTTTTAGAGCTTGCTCAAAGAAGTCTGGAGCGTGAGCTGGGTCCATGTAGGTTACAGTGCCTACGGGAATAGAAACTACTTCTTTGATCTCTTTTGCTACGTCAAGCATCATACCGCAACCAGAATGATTTGCAATCAGCTTTCCTTCCCAATGTCGAGAGAAATCGAACTGGTTACCATATCCGGTGGTACCTTCGATACCATAACCTGTAAAATAAAGATCCGATGCAAACTGACAAACATGCAT
>JAAZML010000125.1 GCA_012798835.1 Clostridium sp. | reverse complement strand
TTAACAACCAATGGGAAAAGGTAATACGGTACATTAGCGGTGGTTTTGTTCGGCGGCCTCTGCTTGGGATTTAGTTCTGTGGATTGTTCCGTGGGGATGCTCGGGCGGAGCATACACCGAATATAATTTTAGTGGTTTGCGACCCGTATTAATTACGTTATGCCACTTTCCTGCGGGTATAACTGCAATATAATCGTCATCAATTTCCCTTTGGAAATTCAGATTATCTTGGCTTGAGCCCATCCTGACCAATGCTTTTCCTTCCTCGATACGGATAAATTGATCAACATTTGGGTGCATTTCAAGGCCTATATCTTCTCCTATACCAAGGCTCATTAAAGTGAGCTGTAAATGCCTTCCAGTCCATAGGGCAATTCTAAAATTCCTATTTTGCTCAGCGGCATCCTCAATATCAACTACGAAGGGATTTGGTCCATAATCCCTTAAAACTATTGGATCATTGTGACTCTTTTTTTCCATAGAAGGTTGTTGCCAATTGCTTTGCTGTTTTATATGATGGGCATCAAACATTTGGGGGTTTGTATAAAAGGGGCATATTCTATAGCCGCTGTATATATTATATGGGTTGTACATGGGTGCATTAACCGAATACATATGCGGATGATTTTCATAATAGTTATGCATTTTATTCATTCCTTTCATGGCTTTTACAGTTATCATATGCGCATCACCCATATTAGGTACTACATTATAAGTCTTTTTTTATGTTGTCGCATACCATGGGAAAATAATTGACATATACCAAAAATAACATTAAAATTATAATGAGCATACGCCAAATAATACAATAAAGGAGAGATAAATGTTATGAAGCTTTGTATATCATCGAAGGGCGATTCCATGGATAGTAAAATGGATCCTAGGTTTGGAAGAGCTGAATATTTTGCAATAGCAGATACCGAAACAATGGAATACGAGATCGTGAAAAATAGCGCTGCTACATCGGGTGGTGGAGCCGGGATTACCTCTGGACAATTTATTACGGACAAGGGTGTGGAGGTACTTATAACCGGTAATGTGGGGCCGAATGCTATGGATGTTTTAAAAGCGGCCAAAATCGAAATTTACAAGGGCGAAGATATTTCGCTAAAGGAAAACATAGAAAAACTAAAGGGGGGTCTTCTAAAGAAAATCAGCACAACAGTTTCTCCGCACCATGGTATGAATAAATAGTTTTCATGAATAAAAACAAAAATACCGTAATCCAAGCGAAGCCGCATTATTGGGCAAACCTATGAATATTTGACTACTTTTGGCATAAAACGATTTTGTTTTAAGAAAAAAGGTTATAAAATAGTTGACATATGCCCAAAATAATATTAGAATTTAATTATGGGCATATGCCACAAACACTAACAAAACCGAAGGAGGGATTTTATGCCAAGAGGAGACGGAACAGGACCAGCAGGACGGGGAGCTATGACCGGAAGGGGCCGCGGTTACTGCACGGGTTTTGCAGGCCCCGGATGCGTAGACAACGATGTAGGTTATGGTAGAGGCCGGGGGTTCTTTGGAAGAATGCGTAATTATGCATTTGGTGCAGGGAGACAGCGTTTTGGATATCCCTACAATAATCCGGGATTTCAAACGGATGAAAAGGAATATTTGAGCGGACAGGTCAGAGCACTCGAAGGTCAGCTAAAGCAAGCAAAAGAACGTCTTGGGGAACTGGATAAGGATTCGGAATAAAAGAAACTGCATACCCCAAGAACCTAATATACCGAACGGCTGATGGTCGGATTGGTTTGGAGTAGGTGTGAATTGTACACCTCAGAAACTAGGGGATGGGGCGGAGGGATATTCCGCTCCATCCTCTAAAATGATTTTTTGTGATAATTGATTTAATAATAAATGCGGAAGGATGTTTGAAAATGAAAATTGCAGTTTTAAGCGGAAAAGGGGGAACAGGAAAAACAACCGTTTCCGCAAGTCTCGCGGATTCATTGCCATTGTGTCAATACATAGATTGTGATGTAGAAGAGCCCAACGGAATGTTTTTTTTAAAGCCGGATATAAACAAGAAATTACCAGTAAATGTATTAGTCCCCAAGGTTGATGCCCTAAAATGTGATGGGTGCGGGGAGTGTGCACGGGTATGTCAGTTTAATGCACTAGCGGTTGTAAAGGGTAAGGTCTTAAAGTTCCCTGAAATATGTCATCATTGCGGAGCTTGTGCAATTGCATGTCCAAAAGATGCAATTACTGAAATACAAAGATGCATAGGTGTAGTGGAATCAAACAGTAACGATACGTTTTTGCAAGGCAGGCTCAACGTCGGAGAACCAATAAGTATACCGATCTTAACTCAACTAAAAAGTCTGGAAAGCAAAGAAATGGTAGTGATTTTAGACTGCCCCCCCGGTGCTTCGTGTGCTGTGGTGGAATCCATTGAAGACTCCAATTACTGTATTTTAGTAACGGAGCCTACACCTTTTGGTCTCCATGATCTAAAAATAGCGGTCAAGCTCGTAAGAAAAATGAACATGTCCCATGGGGTTGTACTTAACAAGGCTCTAAAGGACAATAAACTTATACATGAATTTTGTAAAAGGGAGGGCATAGAGCTGCTCATGGAAATACCCTTTTCCCAGGAAATTGCAAGAAATTATTCAAGGGGAATCCTACCAACCCAAGATGATGAACTATGGAAACAAAAATTCAAGGAACTTTATAAAAAAATAGAAAGAGGTGCAGGCAAATGAAGCAGGTTGTATTTATAAGTGGAAAAGGGGGAACCGGAAAGAGTACCCTAGTTTCATCCTTGAGTATTCTTGTCCAAAATAAAATGCTTGCTGACTGCGATGTTGAGGCACCTAACATGCATATTCTTCTGGAAGGGGAACATAAGAAAAAGGAGGACTATTTTGGTGCAAAAGAGGCAATAATAAACTCCGAAATCTGTACAAAATGTGGTCTCTGCAAGGATACTTGCAGATTTGACGCTATTAGCAGTGATATACAGATAAAACCCATGAAATGTGAAGGATGTGGGGCATGTGTGCTGGTATGTCCGCAAAAGGCCATTAAATTGGAAAAAGTAAAAACAGGTGAAACTTATGTAACCGATACAAAAAGGGGAACGTTTTCTTATGCCTTGTTAGATATAGGTGCGGAAGGTTCGGGAAGGCTTGTTACGGAAGTTAGAAATATCGTTGACAAATATAAAAAAGATGAGGATTGGCTTATTATCGACGGACCGCCGGGGATTGGCTGTACAGTTATAGCCGCTATTACGGGTACGGATGCTGTTGTTGTTGTTTCAGAACCCACAAAGACCGGAAAAAGCGACATGGAGAGAGTCATAAAACTAGCACATCATTTTTCCATTCCTGCTTTCGTATGTATAAATAAGTATGATTTGAATTCAGAAATGACAATGCAGATCGAGAAATACTGCAAAGAAAATAATATTCCTATTATCGGAAAAATACCCTTTGATTCAACAATAGTCAATGATTTGCAGGAATTTAAAACTCCTGTCGAATCGGGAAACAGGGTTATAACTAATGAAATCATGAATATATGGAAGGAACTCACACAGAGAATTTAAAAATATAAATCCGCATATTGTTTGATACGCAGGGGATTTATTTAATAACGGGGGTGTGAAATGTTAAAAGTATGTATTCTTGCAGATGATAGAGTGAGAAAAAGAGGCATTCTTGCAGAACATGGTTTATCTTTATGGATAGAAAAGGATGACAAGTCTATATTATTTGATACGGGCCAGACCGATGTTTTTTATCACAATGCAAGGAAGTTGGGTATTGATGCGGGGAGTGCAGATTTTATAGTACTAAGTCATGGTCATTACGACCACACGGGGGGACTTGCCTGTTTCCCGAATAGAAGTAAGGTGCCGCCGATTTATGTACACCCAGATGCATTTTTAGAAAAGTACGCTTGTACGGATGATGATGAACCATCTAGGGATGTTGGAGTACCCTTTAGTATTTCGGATTATGTTTGGTTGGAAGAGCAAATTATTCATACAGCTCGTCCTTTAGAGATAGCAGAGGGGATTGTGGTATCGGGGGAGATACCCTGCCTAAGCCCTGTGGAAGAGGTGCCAAAGGGGTTTTACATTAAAAAGGACGGTAAAATGATCCATGATATGATGTTAGACGAGCAAATGCTAATAATCGAGGATGATGGTGAAATTGCCATTTTTCTTGGTTGTAGTCACCCAGGAGTTATTAACAGCATCAAATATGCCAAAAAACTTTTTCCAGGTAAAAATATAAAACTTTTAATGGCGGGTATGCATCTTAATAATGTAAGTCCTATACGTTTACAGATGACCATACAATACTTGCTAGATTTAGGTATAAAAAAGGTGATACCCTTACATTGTACTGGATTTGGGGCTATGTGCGAAATAAAACGATTTTTAAAAGATACCTGCCTTACATTATGTACTGGGGACAAAATTCAAGTGTAGCTCTAGAATTGAAAAATATTTTTGAAAAATGATGCATATCCTCCATAGAACGGTACACTATCCTATGGGGGACTTTGTTTAAATAGAATATTAAAGGTATCCCACTTGACAGAGCATAAAATATAAATTACTATTTTTATAGGGCTCGTTTATAGGGCAAATATCCGAAAATGCCCGATATATAAAACGCAATAGCTTCTTTTAAAAGGTGTTTGGTTTAAAATGTTGTTTTCGCTAAAGGAGTGTGGGAATAATCTTAATACTTATAGTAGCGATTGCTGTTGGTATATCGACGGCCTTGGGGTCACTAATAGGGCTCTTATTTCAAGGTTTACCTCATAAATACAATGATATTTTACTGGGGTTTGCGGCCGGGGTTATGCTGGCTGCAGCGATCCTTGGTCTTATAATACCCTCGGTAGAGATGGTGGGGAAATACGGATTATGGTTAGTTGGTTTGGCAATTTTTATGGGTGCTGTATTTTTGAGTTTTATGGACAAGTTAACGCCCCATTTACATTATCTATCGGGTGTGGAAATCGAGAAGCATGGATATAATGAATCTATAGACAAGGTATTATTATTTGTACTTGCTATTGCAATTCACAATTTCCCTGAGGGGATAGCCGCAGGTGTAGGATTTGGAGCAGAAAACATAGGGGGTGCAATGACGGTCGCCATTGGTATATCATTGCAAAATATACCCGAGGGGTTGGTAATTATTCCGCCAATGCTATCGGCAGGGATAAGTAAAAAACGTGCATTCTTGATTGGTTCGGGAACGGGTCTTATGGGGTTTATAGGCACCTTTGTTGGTTATTATGCCTCATCTATATCGCAGAAGTTTTTACCCTTTGCCCTTGCTTTTGCAGGAGGGGTAATGCTGTATATTATCAGCGATGAAATGATACCCGATACGCATAGCCATGGATATGAAAAAGGTGCAACATATTCATTGTTATTTGGTTTTGTACTTATGTTATTTATAGATACATACATATCCTAATGATCCAGCCAAAGAACCTCTAAAAAGTCTTCAGGTTGATAAAATTTCATCGACAATATGATATAATGTTTAGGCTGATAGTGCTATGAACGAAATAGGGGAGGATTGTTTACCATGTACGACATGTTAAAGACTAGAAGGAGTATCAGGAAATTCCAAGACAGAGAAGTCGAGAAAGAAAAAATAGATATAATATTAAAAAGTGCTTTGCTTTCGCCTTCTTCACGTTCAAGGAGACCATGGGAATTCATTGCTGTTACAGACAAATCTTTACTGGACGAGCTTTCTAGATGCCGGGAACATAGCTCAGCATTTTTAAAGGGTGCTCCTTTGGGCATCGTTATTGTTGCTGATCCTAAGCTCTGCGATGTTTGGATAGAAGATACCTCAATTGCTGCAACAATAATCCAGTTATCCGCCCATTCCCAGGGGCTTGGATCATGCTGGATACAGGTAAGGGATAGGCATGGTGCCGATAATATAAAGGCTACGGACTACATTGGGGGGATTTTAGGCATACCCTCTCAATATACAGTCGAGTGCATGATAGCAATAGGTTATCCTAACGAGAAGAAAAATGCGTATACCGAAGGGGATCTGCTTTATAGCAAATTGCATTATAATGGATACTAGTAAGAATATTAAAAAACAAAAAATCATCTAAAAGAATTTAGTGTAGAATTTGTAGAACGGGGGGAGAATAATGCCTATTACTGAAATATTATCACGCAACGCTGCTATTTATGGACAGGAAACCTGTTTAACGGAGATAAACTTAGAGCTCCAGGATAGTCATCACGTGATATGGAAGGAATATGAACTTATCGAAAATAACCCAGCGGGTGAATATCGAAGGGATATGACTTGGAGGGTTTTTGATGAAAAGGCAAACCGTATAGCCAATTTATTATTGAAAAGAGGCATAAAAAAGGGTGATAAGGTAGCTATATTACTTATGAATTGTTTAGAGTGGCTGCCTATTTATTTTGGTGTGTTAAAGGCAGGTGCCGTGGCGGTACCTCTAAATTTTCGCTACACATCGGAAGAAATAAAATATTGTCTGGGCTTGTCTGAATCTATTGCATTGATTTTTGGACCTGAATTTATAGGAAGACTGGAGAATATCTATGAGCAGATACCCCAGGTTAAAACTCTGCTTTATGCAGGAGAGCACAGACCCTCTTTTGCGGAAAGCTACGATAGGCTTACAGCCAATTGCTCTTCGGAGGAGCCAAAGATCAGGATATCTAATGATGACAATGCGGCGATATATTTTTCTTCCGGAACCACAGGCTTTCCCAAGGCCATTTTGCATACGCATAAAAGCTTGATGTCAGCATGCCAAACAGAAATTAACCACCATGGACAAACACGAGAAGACAATTTTCTATGTATTCCTCCCCTTTATCATACGGGTGCAAAAATGCATTGGTTTGGTAGTTTGCTTTCAGGAAGCAGGGCTGTATTGCTTCGCGGGATTAAACCGGATTGGATACTAAGGACAGTATCCGAAGAGAAGATAACTATTGTGTGGTTGTTGGTACCCTGGGCGCAGGATATTCTTGATGCCATTGAAAGGGGCGATGTGAAACTTGACGACTATGATCTTACACAATGGAGGTTGATGCACATAGGTGCCCAGCCGGTTCCTCCTAGTCTCATAGAGCGTTGGAAGAAATATTTCCCCTACCACCAATATGATACGAACTACGGTCTTAGCGAATCTATAGGTCCCGGTTGTGTTCACCTAGGGGTTGAAAACATTCATAAGGTAGGAGCGATTGGAAAGCCGGGATATTGCTGGGAAGCACAAATTGTTGATGAACAAGGAAAACCTGTTGCCCGGGGTGAGGTCGGTGAATTAATTGTAAAAGGCCCCGGGTTAATGAAATGTTATTACAATGATCCAAAATCCACCGGAGCGGTACTCAAAAATGGGTGGTTGTTTACTGGGGATATGGCCAAAGCAGATGAGGACGGATTTATTTATCTTGTAGATAGAAAAAAGGATGTAATCATAAGTGGGGGAGAAAACATATATCCGGTACAAATAGAGGATTTTCTTCGTACACATAATGCAATTAAGGATGCTGCCGTTATAGGTTTACCGGACAAGCGTCTGGGGGAAATAACGGCTGCGATTATAGAGCTAAAATCGGGGCAAGATTGTACTGTGGAGGAAATAGATTCCTTTTGCAGGACAATGCCTCGTTATAAGCGTCCCCGAAAGGTTATATTTGATCAAATACCACGCAATCCGACAGGGAAAATTGAAAAACCCCGATTGAGAGAAAAATATGGGGCGGCAAACTTGGTTGCGGATCAGATAAAAAGATAGCAAAAGGCGGTGCAGAGTACGGTAAGGCAGGGTATATATTGTACTAGTAGGGGTAAGACGTTTTGTCGGCCCCTTTTGTTTTTGCTTGAAACGGGTATATTCTACAAAAAACAGGTTCACCCTGTTATGCCATGGGAACTATTTTAAAAAAGAAACGTCAAATATAATATGAGCCGCAAAAGGGTTTTTCATAGGCAAATACAGTTAGGTTATCTGGATTTGTTGGTCTGGAAATGGCCTCTTTTGTAGGACTTGAACCAAATAGTGTATATATTGCAATATTAAAAACCATTGTAAAATGCCTGTTGCAAAATATACGACAAATTAATTGGAAGGGGATATACTATGAAAAAGATGCTTTTCAAAATGTTTTTGCTGGTGCTATCACTTGTGATTGTTGTAAGTTTCACATCCTGCAAGGCAAGGGATACTAGCGGGGGAGTGCCTACGGGGCAGGAAACCGATCAAAATGGTAAAGGTACCGAAGAGGATGGCAATAAAGACGGCGATAAAGGCAGCAAAGAAGACGGCGATAAAGGCAGCAAAGAAGACGGCGATAAAGGCAGCAAAGAAGACGGCGATAAAGACAGCAAAGGAGATGACAGTAAAGATAGCTGGGATGA
>JAAZML010000139.1 GCA_012798835.1 Clostridium sp. | reverse complement strand
CCCGATCATCTTTGTAGTCAACATAAAACCGGATGACAGCCACATACAATGAAAAAGCCAAAATAAATGTGGCAACGCTATTAAAGCTATTAACTAGGTTAGTGGTGCCGTAATCCTCCGGTGTTAAGAACAACGTATAAACCGGCAACAAAAGAAACCCAATTGCCTTAACTAACAGCGAACTAAAAGTATATAAAAACGAATTTTCTAATACCCTACCGATACCACGCATTTAATTGCTCTACCCCTATATCGTTGTTATTTATGTATTATCTGTACGTTATGTTTTTGGCCTTAATCTAAATTACTTTGCCCTGTAATGCCGCACGTACCAATCAGCAAACCTCTGCATTCCCTCTTTTATCGGGGTCCCAGGTTTAAAGCCAATTTCTTGATGTAACAAGTCTATAGAGGCATAGGTGACCGGTACATCCCCTGGCTTAAACGGTTCAAATATTTTTTCAAACTCTACCTTTTTACCCAAGGCATTGCTTAGCGCATTTTCCAGTGTAAAAATAAAATCCATTAATTTCACCGGATTGTTATTGCCAATATTAAATATTTTATGAGCAGCAGCCGTTCCTGCTTTTGCAGGAGGTTTATCAAGGAGCTTAAGAATGCCCTTTATAACATCATCGATGTAAGTAAAATCACTGTACAAGTCATTCTCAAAATCGCCATTATTAAAAATCCTGATCGGTTCACCTTTAAAATATTGATTGGTAAAGCTAAAATAGGCCATATCCGGTCTACCCATTGGTCCATATACTGTAAAGAACCTTAAACCGGTAGCCGGGATATTAAAAAGATGACTGTAGGTATGAGCAACAAGTTCGTTCGATTTTTTGGTTGCTGCATATAAAGATACGGGATGATCAACAAAATCGGTCTCCTCAAAAGGTACCTTTTTGTTCGCCCCATAAACAGAACTCGATGAAGCATAAACTAAATGTTCAACCGGGTAGTAGCGGCTGGCCTCAAGAATATTATAGAATCCGATAATATTGCTTTGGATATAGGCATCCGGGTTTTCAATTGAATATCTTACCCCGGCCTGGGCGGCCAAATTTACTACCACGGCAGGCTTGTACTTCTGGAAGACTTGCATAACCGTGGTCTTATCTGATATGTCCCCTTTTATAAAAATGAAGTTATCAAAAATTTCTAGGTTTTTAAGCCGGGCATATTTTAAACCCACCTCATAATAATCGTTTATATTATCGACCCCAATTACTCGGCGCCCTCCTTCTAAAAGGCTTTTAGCTAAAAAATACCCAATAAAACCGGCTGCGCCGGTAATAAGATAGGTTTTTTCAATGTTTAGTCCACCAACACTCATTTTTATTACCATCCCAACCCCGGATTAATTTTCACAACCAATAGACTATCTGCCAACAGCCGTCTTCCCTAGGATTGCTTTGGATATATTTACACCTGCTCTTCCTACTGAATAGTACTCCACTCCCGCTTTGTACATATCTTCTAAACCATATATATTCCTTCCATCATAAACTAGGGGCGTCTTCATAAGCAATTTATATTTAATCGGTTCTAAAGCACAGATCTCATCCCATTCGGTAAAGATAAAACAGGCATTGGCCTCCTTTAATGCCGTTTCTGGATTATTAACATAGGTAATACTACCTTTCTCATTTTTACCTTCGGGAAATTTCTTTTTTGTATTTTCTATTCCCACCGGGTCAAAGGCATAAATATGGGCACCTTGCGCCAGTAATAAGGGAATATTGTAAAGAGAAGGGGCCTCCCTTAAATCGTCAGTCCCCGGCTTAAAGGTTAGCCCAAGCACGGCTATTTTAAGTCCGTCAAAAGTGATTAATCTTCTACTAGCTTTTTTATACAACATCGTCTTCTGATCATGGTTTACATTGATCGCGGCTCGGACTGTTCTTAGCCTATAACCATGTTCCCGGGCTAAATACTCAAGTG
>JAAZML010000100.1 GCA_012798835.1 Clostridium sp. | reverse complement strand
ATTACAAATCAGCTGCTCTGCCAACTGAGCTACACCAGCATTATTATGTTTTCTAAACCTAGGATAATCTGCCTAGCCAAGTTGTTAGGTTGGTCGGGGTGAGAGGACTTGAACCCCCGGCCCCATGGTCCCAAACCACGTGCGCTACCAGCTGCGCTACACCCCGATATAAGCTAACAACAAAAAAATTTTACTATATATCCGAAATTAATTCAATCCTCCATCCCGGCCGAATATTTAATTTACTTCTCCCGTACTTCCCCTTTCTCCACCAAACAGCGTCTATCGCAAATCGCCGTTCCTATATATTCTCCCCATTATCTGTAACACAATATTAACTTGATGTACCCTAATTAATGTCCTATAATTATTCTGTAGGAATGCTTATAATTCAGTAGACTCCCGCATCTAGGATACAAAGAAATATTAAAATTAATCAGACTTTTGCCTTAATTAAAAAGAATATACTGTTATATAATCCATAACCGGGGATAATATAACCATTATTCCAAATTTTAAGCAAGTGCAAAAGATAGTACATAAAAAATTGTTGCCGGATTGAACAAAACCCCATTCGGGTGGTGCATTGTAAAATACGTCTAAAAATTGAACTTTTTATAGGAGGATGTCATTTATGAAGTACGGAAGAAAAATTTTATCGGTTTTGATGGTTCTTTCTCTTGTTCTTGTATTATCCTTTGCAGGGGCAAGGGCAGATATGATTTATGAGACAAAGACCAAGGAAATTGTTACCTCAGGCGTGATTCTAGAAACCATTACAAGGTTTGCCGATGAGGGTTGGCAAAAAATATACGTGTTGAGGGTAAACCTTGATGACCCTAATGTTATGGTTGATACCCTCACCAACAAAGAATCCATAAAGAATTTAACCAATGTCAAAGCCCTTGCCGAATCCTATGGTGCAGTGGCGGCAATAAATGGCGGTTTTTTCAGCTGGTTGCCCGAAGCGGGAAAAGCTGTGCCCGAGGGCCCGATTATACAATCGGGGGAAGTATTATCCATAGATTCAGAATACAACAGATACAATGATTCTATGGCAACCATATCAATCGACAACGAAAATAATGTCTTTTATGATTTTTGGAAGAGTAAAATTGATATATACGCACCCGATGGCAGTATGGCAAGGGTAACCCAGTACAACAAACCCATCCCCGATGATCGCAACGACCTATCAATATGGAGCAGAAGGTGGAGTCAATATTCCTTGGGTGTTTCAGAAAAAACACCCGATATTGTAGAAATGGTGGTCGATGACAAAACCGTCATAGATATCCGCCATAATCTGCCCGCCGTTTCAATTCCACAAAATGGGTATGTTGTAATAGGAAGGGGCAGCCATTGTCAATATCTTTTGGATAATTTTCAGATTGGTGATACCGTAAACTTCACCGCATCCGCAAACCTTGATCTTAATAACATTGATATGGCAATAACCGGAAGCGCAATCCTCGTAAAAGAAGGCAGAATACCCAGCAAATTCTCCTACGATATAGCAGGCGCCCATCCTAGAACAGCAATAGGGAGCAGTAAATCAGGAAAAGAGCTCATCCTTGTGGCCGTTGACGGGCGTCAGGCCTCCAGCCGGGGTATGAACCAGACGGAACTGGCTAATTTGATGTTAAGCCTCGGTGCTTATAATGCCGCAAATCTTGATGGTGGGGGTTCTACATCCTTGGTTTCCCGAATTCCTGTAGGAAATCAGCTCCAAATAGTAAACTCACCCTCCGATGGCTCCTTGCGAAATATAGCTACTGCTATAGGCGTCTTTTCTGTATGTCCCCCTTCATCTTTGGAGGGCTTGGTAATTGATACAGGCGAACCCAATATATTTTCCGGCACATCCCTAAACCTTTCTGTAAAAGGTTATGATACATATTTCAATCCCCTTGCTGTAAACCCCGGCAAAATCGAGTGGAGTGTAAGCGGAGTAGATGGTAGCTTTGACGGCAATGTTTTTTACCCAAAATCTTCTGGGATCGCCACTCTAACGGCAAAGGTAGGCGAGATAACAGGCACAGCCACTGTAAGGGTGCTTGAAAGGGTTGATAAGCTTATCCTAGACATCGGGGAGCTTTACCTTCCCCTAGAGGGCTCCCACACCTTTAGCGTCCGTGGATGCGACAATAACGGGTATAGTGCAAATATTAATCCATCCGATGTAAATTGGTCTGTCAGCGGAAATATAGGTACATTTGAAAACAGCATCTTTACCGCAACCGACAGCGGTATCGGCTATATTGATGCTAAATTGGGCGATGTGCACGCTTATTGTGCCGTATCAGTGGCACTGGAAAACCTGCATACCGCCGACAACTTTGAAACACTAAACGGGACATTCCTTTCCTCTCCCCCCACTCTGCCAGGAGGCTATGAACTATCCGATAAAGAAAAATTAACAGGCAGCTATGCCGGAAAGCTTAGTTATGATTTTTCATCCCTTGAAGGCACCAGAGCTGCATATCTTGTGTTTTTGGGTGATGGAATTGATCTTAACAAAAATACAACCGAGCTTAGTATGTGGGTTTATAATCCCCATGAAAATTCCAACTGGCTTCGGGCAGAGGTCATTGATGCCAACGGCAAAAAACATCTTATCAGCTTTTCCAACGGTATGGATTGGACAGGGTGGAAACGGGTATTTGCCCCCTTGGACAATATCAATTCTCCAGCCAAACTAACAAGGTTATACCTAGTCCAGATAAACCCGGTACCCGAATCCGGCTACATTTATATAGATAATTTGGGCTTTAAACAGGCCCAATACACAGAACTAAAAAAGGGAGACTGTCCCGAGGATATTTCCCTAAAAGATAGTGCCGATAAAAAAACTATACCCACCGAAGGCACACAGAGGTTCTCGGTAATTGCCGATGTTATAGGCAAACCGCAAAATATGCTTCAAAAACTCTTGGGGCTTCGGTTTTCGGAAAAAATCAAGGCTGATAAAGCTATGGGTAAAACCCATATTCTAAAAGAAATTAAGTCCTTCAATTCTTCTAATGCAGGAACCAGCCGCTTTATAACATTGGATACCTCACAAAAAAGCATAAGAACCAGTGCTAAAGGACAGTGGCAATGGTTTTTGGATGAACTCAACTCCCATACCGGTGATAATATCTTTATCTTTATGCAAAATCCTCCTTCAGTTTTCACCGATCCTTTGGAAGCAAATCTATTTAAAGATATATTAGTGGAACAAAAGGACGAAAAAGGCAAGAATGTTTGGGTATTTCACAGTGGAAATGCGGATACCTGCACTGCACAAAATGGCATAAAGTATTTTTCGACCCGGGGTATGAACCTACAGGGATTAAACCCCACCAATGCAGGAAGTATTAAATATATTGAAATAACAGTAAATAACCGGGATGTCACCTACCAGTACAATTCTGTATTTGGCGAAACTTCTGGCAATTAGTAAATCCCAGCTGTAAAAGAGTTGATTTCGCAAACAAGCCCGCCAAAATCGCAAATATCCTGCGATTTTGGCGGGCTCTGCCGGTATATGATCACGTTCTTGTTATTTGCAATCCATCATAGTTTTTAAATATTCCCTAAAATCCTCTTTGAGTTCATCCCGTTCTAGGGCAAATTCGACCGTCGCCTGTAAAAATCCAAGTTTATTGCCCACATCATAGCGTTTGCCGGTAAATTCATAGGCGTACATTGCCTCTTGCTGTATAAGACTTTTTAGGGCATCCGTAAGCTGAATTTCCCCGCCCTTGCCGGGCTTAATCTTTTCAAGGTGTTCAAATATTTGTGGTGTTATAATATATCTTCCCAAGATGGCTATATTCGATGGTGCATCCTTTTGATCGGGTTTTTCTACAAGATCCTTGACCTTGTAGACCTTGTCATCCACCAATCTTCCGCCCACTATTCCATATTTTGATACATCTTCCTTTAGAACCTGCTGTACACCCAGTACGGTTGTTTTATATTCGTTATATACATCCATTAGCTGCTTGATACAAGGCGTCTTAGAATCTACAATATCGTCCCCGAGCAAAACTGCAAAGGGTTCGTTGCCAATAAAAGATTTTGCACAGTGGATGGCATGTCCAAGTCCTCTAGCTTCCTTCTGCCTTATATAGTGTATATCCGCAAGATTTGAAATATCCTTGACTTGTTTTAAAAGCTCGTCCTGTCCCTTGTTTTTAAGCTCCTGCTCCAGTTCGTAGGATTTATCAAAATGATCTTCAATTGCCCGTTTACTCCTGCCCGATATAATAATTATGTTTTCAATTCCGGATTTAATTGCCTCTTCGACAATGTACTGTATAGTGGGTTTATCAACAATGGGAAGCATTTCTTTGGGCTGTGCTTTTGTAGCGGGTAAAAACCTAGTACCCAGACCCGCCGCCGGGATTATAGCCTTTCTTACTTTCAAGCTTGTCACACCCTTCTTAATATTTAGAATATCATTTCATATGGTAGTCCATGCTATTAATAACCGCTATTTCTATTTTAACAAATTAGGACGCCTATTCCAATATATTTTGATTCTTTTTAATAACCAGTCATATTGACAGCAATCTTTTTTGCATATGTCGCCTTGCTGCACCTGTACCCCTTCCAACTACATCGGCTGCAGCTTGACACCGGCACATATTTATTAAATCATAAAAGTATTATATAATAATGTGGACCTAGTT
>JAAZML010000133.1 GCA_012798835.1 Clostridium sp. | reverse complement strand
TACTTTCTATTTATGGGCAGTAACAAACGGATATAAAGAAGGACTGCAGCTTGACAGGATAGATAACGATGGGAATTATTACCCTGGAAACTGCAAATTTAGCACTCGTGAAGAGCAGGCAAGAAATAGGCAAAACACTTTATTTGTAACCTACAAGGGCGAAGAAATTCCCTTAGTAGAATTAGCTGAAATTAAAAACGTAAAGTATGAAACATTAAGGCAGCAGTATCATAAAGGAATGATTTAGGGTGTTCAGCACAACAATAGAAACTCAGTTGAAATGTGCAGCGGGTTTATAAAATACCACGGCTCACAAAAAACATTGCATGTTTATGTTTTCCAGGATCAGGTTATTGGAGGCCGTTAAAGGGGTTGTATGGTTTAATCCAATGGTTGTTGAAGGAGTAAGATTCATAAAGGTAGAAGGTTACTTAGACGATTTAAGGAACAAAGGATATGGGAGGAAGTGAAGAAATTCGATGAATCACTTTACTAAATTAATTATTGAATTCGCTAATCAAAGGAATTACCTTGACGAACTGTTCAGGGTATATCCAACCATTCCAGAAGATATAAGGGAAATTGATGAGAGGGTATGGAAGCGGGTGGTAGAAGCCTATAACAAAGGTGAAATGGAAAAATTAATCAACATCTTGCTTTCGCTTGACTTGTTCCCAATTAAGGACTCTTATGTTGCATATCTGAGAAGGGATCCAAGTGCAATTGAAAGAAATCCAAGAACCGTGCAAAGGCTATATGGCAGATTGCGAGAAATGGGACTTGATAAAATATGGGATAGAGTTACCGAACCTAAAGAAACAAATAGGCAAATCGGACCAATGTTTAAGCGCTGGGTGCAAAAGGGTGTTTTAGGTGCATCAATACATAGTATTGATGCATTTCCAAGTTCTACGGGTGATGCAATTTTAGATGCTACTGATGCTCAAATGATGATATTTGCGCAAGAGCATTTAAACTATACCGGCGAAAAGGGTTTAGACTTTATTGCAAGATTTAATAATAAATATGTTGCGGGAGAGGCAAAGTTCCTAACAGATTTTGGAGGGCACCAGAATGCACAATTTAATGATGCAATGGCATTATTAGAGAATAGGGATATTAAGGCTGTAACGATTGCGATTCTTGATGGTGTGCTATATATTAAGGGGCGAAACAAAATGCATAGAGCAATAACTAAAAACCCCAATTACAATATAATGAGCGCTTTAGTTCTTAGGGAATTTTTGTATCAACTTTAATTGTTTTAGGAGGGCTTCAATGTTTTTGGTATACAACGGTAAGAAAACAGAGGAAGTAATAAAATCTTCGATTAAAGAAATATCGTTGAAACATGTTAATGGCAGTACAGATAGTAACTCTATGTTAATTAAAGGAGATAACCTTGCAGTAATGAAATGCCTTCTCGAAAAGTACGATTTAAAAGATAGGGTCGATTTAGTTTATATAGATCCCCCCTTTTCTACGAACAATAAATTTACAATAAGCGATGGCAAGGCAAATACCATAAGTAGGAGCCTAAATGATACCATAGCCTACGAAGACACATTAACCGATGTTGATTATATAGAATTTATGAGAGAAAGGCTTATTTTGATCAGAGAAATGATGTCAAATAAGGGTTCAATCTATTATCACATAGATTATAAGATGGGGCATTATGTCAAGGTCATGATGGATGAAATCTTTGGGAAAAATAACTATATGGGAACCATTACAAGGATTAAATGTAATCCAAAAAACTTTAAAAGGAAATCTTTCGGAAACATTAAAGACATGATTCTTTTTTATTCGAAAACAGGTAAACATATCTGGAATGAACCAAGAAGACCATTTACAGAAGAAGATATAGAGAGACTTTTCCCTAAAATAAACAAAGATGGACGAAGATATACAACGATTCCGCTACATGCACCTGGCGAAACACAAAAAGGTGCTACTGGACAGCCATGGAGGGGGATGTTGCCGCCTAAAGGTAGACATTGGAGAAGCAGTCCAG
>JAAZML010000008.1 GCA_012798835.1 Clostridium sp. | reverse complement strand
CATCGGGAAACGTATGCCGTAGCAAATGCTGCAAAATATTCAAACGCTATCTTATGCAGTCTCCCATAGAATTTTTAAATACCTATCGCCTAGAGATTAGCAGTAATCTTTTAAAAGATACATCAAAAAGCGTCACAGAGGTTGCCTTTGCCTGTGGTTTCAATCATCTGAGTTATTATTCGGAGCTTTTCAAGCGTTATTACGGGTGTACTCCAAGCGAATATAGGAAAAGGGGCTATGATTTTCAAACCGGCTGACGGCTACAGGAGAATAAAAAGCCCCCAGCCGATTTGAAAATATAATCATCAAAAGTAATGTATTTATCGTTTTTAATTATCCCTTATAAAGCCCAAATAATTTCAAAAGCTTTTGCCAAAAGTTTAATTTTGCAGGCTCAGGTGCAGGGGCTTGCTCTGGTTTTGATGCATCTATGGGTTCGGTTTTTAACACAAACTGTACCGCAGAAATATTGGTGTTTTTATCCGACACAAAAGAAACTATTTTATCACCGGTGCCAGAAATATTCTCAAGGATCTCATCGATTTTATCGTTTATTTGCAAATCTATGCCCGACGTACCAGCCCTTAGCTTTTTCGTTCCCTCATTGTATGCGCTAAGCCCTTCGTGAAGTTTTTTTACGGCTTCGTTGAGCTGAGCTCCCGACTTGTATAATTGGTTTGCCGAAGATGCTATTTGAGATGTGGAAGATTTAAATTCGGCTGTTCCCTTTTCCAAATCTGAGGCCCCACCACTTAATTGTGTGACTCCATTGGTATAGGCCGATATTCCTTGTGTGAATTGTATAACACCATCCAGTTGATTTTTGACTTTGGAAAGCCCGGGGATGGAGGGCAATATGCTGGCATAATTTTCTGGCGTGAGATCTGGAACATTCAACCCCGTTGCGCCGAGTTGAGCGTTGACGGAGTCGAAAGTAGCTTTTTGGATTTCTAAGGCACCTTGTACCAGAGAATCATTTTGGGATGCTAATTGGGACAAGCCATTTTTTAGTTCTCCGGCTCCAAGGTTTAGTTTATCTGCACCCTTTGAAAGCTCACCTATTCCTAAACTGAAGGCCCTCATGCCATTGGTATATTCCTGCATGCCATCGGAAAGTTGGCTAAGACCCTCTAGCAATTCGGAGGCACCGTCGTCGATTTCTTTTATTGCGTTTATAAGTTCCATAATTTGTCCGGTAATTTCTTCATTATCAAGATCAATTCCTAGTGTAAGTCTTATACCGTTTATTGTTATTGGATCCATCTCAAAATCATGCACATCAGCCTCAATATTAATATCGGCACCATTGCCCGGCAAAATGGTATATGAAAGCTGCTTTTTACTTCCCGCTTCGGCCAGTGTTGCATTTTCCGTTACTATATTTGAGCAAAGCTTATTATCCAAAGATAATGCAATTTGAAGTGCATAATTGTCAAAAAAAGTGGAATCAATTTTATTATTTTGAATTACTGATAAAGAAATTTTCAGTTTGCCGCTTTTACCGCCAAGCTCGTTGCCGGTGATTTGTTTATCGTCAAGAAAATATTTTATATCGATATTCCAGGGCAATTCCTTTTTTGTGAGGGTGCCTTGGTAATAGAATTTTTCAGCGGTTGTATCTACGTATATGCGATTTTCTTCGTAGGTTAGAGCCTCGGAAGTACTCATATTACGTATCTGCGAATAATCTCCGTAGTCGATTATGCTTCCTCCATTAAAAATGTTTACTACATGTAAGCTATTCACATTTCCATCTAAATCTAGTATCCCATATATGACCTCTTCCTTGGGAGAAGGGGTATCGGCTGCGGAAGCAAAAATAATTGATGAAAATAATAATGCAAATATCAGGTGAAAAGATAATAATTTCTTCACACTAATCACACTCCTTAGATTGTAATTTATCATCAAACTCACTATTTAAAGTAGTTTTTTGGATGAGTCTATCAAACAATACGAGCAGGGCCGGTAATACGCAAGCCACCATGGTAAGGGATAACAAGGTTCCCCTTCCAAGCAATGTGCCAAGCTCGGAGATTATAGGGTTACTTGAAGTAATAGCCAGCGAAAACCCCGCAGTTGCGAGGATTGTGGCAGAAATTAAAATTGCTGTTAAGTTATTTTCGATGGTTATTCTCATAGCATTCCTTTTTGGCAGGGTTTTTCTGTTGTTTAAATAGGTATTGGTGAACAGTATAGCATAATCGACCGTTGCCCCTAGCTGTACTGTGCTTATTATTAAATAGCCGATAAAGCTTAGGGGTTTATCGGTAAAATACGGGAAGGAAAGGTTTATCCATATCGCCGTTTCAATTACGAAAACTAAAAACAATGGCAAACTCAGGGAACGGAATGTAATAAGAAGGACAGCGAATATACCCAATATAGCCAGAATATTAACAAGGCCCGTATCAAAGGAGACAACATTTTTCATATCATACAATGTAGCGCTGTGTCCGGCTAAATAAAAATCATTGTAATAGTCCTTTGATATACTCAAAATGTTTTCCACCGTTGCGAAGGCATTAGCATCTTCCTCATCCGTATCGGTGTAAAGAATAATACGTGCATAGTTTTTTGAATAAAACTGTTCTACGGCTTCCTTAGGTACAAATTCGACGGGAATCTCGGAACCGACCATTGTAGTAAAGGAAACAACATTTGTAATATGGGGAATTTTTGCAAGTGCATTGCAAATTTCCGATTCTTTACCAGCGCTTTCCCTAGGCACCAATAGCACAAGGGGATTCTCCCGACCAAACTTTTCTTCTATGCTTATATTATCTTTTCCTGCCCTTGATGCAGCTGCGATGCTTCCAGTTCCATAAATAAACTCTGTATTTGACTGTGCCAAAAAGACAGGAGCCAAAACCAAAAGTGCAACGATAAGAAGTGGGAACTTTACCTTCATTAGGCAAGTACCAGCTTTTTTAAAGCTGGGCATAAATTTTCGGTGTTTAGTTTTGTCAATAAGTTTGTAAAATGTTAGGGTGGCGGCAGGCATAAATATCATAACGGATATGAAACTAAAAGTAATACCCTTTAAAAGGTTAAGTCCCAAATCGGCGCCAATTCCGAAACGCATAAACATTAGTGCAGCAAATCCTATTATTGTTGTGGCCGCACTTGCCGCTACAGTAGGCAGGGTCTCCTTCATAGCCATAGCCATAGCCTTGTCTGGTTTGTGGGATAAACGATGATCGTTGAAGCTATGCAGAAGGAATATAGCATAATCCAAAGATACAGCCAATTGCAAAATGGGACTTACTGTATATGTTATAAAGGATATTTCGCCGAATATAATATTTGTTCCCATATTTATAATTATTGCAACCCCTATACTGGAAAGGAACAATAGCGGTTCTGCCCACGAATTGGTTGAGATTATCAAGATTATTATGATGATAGGTAGCAGTATAGCCATTGCCTTCACCACCTCGGAGACTGACATAGCCTGTGTTTCAGCTGTGTTTACTGCCTCTCCTGCAACAGCATTATCATTACCGACAATGGCATAAATGGAATCAATTGCAGAACGTTCCTTTCCTCTTGCAATAGACAAGCTCATTAAGGCATTATCATCCTTATAATAGCTTTCAAGTATTTGGGTATCTATAAAATCTAGAGGTGTTGTCTGAAGAATATCCAAACCAACCACATCGTCAAGCCAATTTACAGATATGACTCCGTCTACGGACTGGATTTTATCCTTGTAGTCCAGTGCCTCCCAAATGGATACTCCGGTTAGCATAGCCCTGGTATTGGGCATATCGCCGCCAAATTCGTCTTCCATGATTTTGATCGCAATGGTTGACTGGGCATTTTTAGGTAGATAGTCGGCCATGTTGTAGTTAACCGAGACCAGTGATAAAAGGATAGCACCTAATAGGGTGGCCGTTAAAAAAGCCATTAAAACATATTTTTTGTGTTTAATAATAGCATGTGAGAATTTATCCATTAAACCCCTCCTTAATTGGTATATATATTAGTGGACATAGCATTGACAAACCACCACATATATAGTTTAATAACATTGTGTCCATAAATCAACAGGCAGAAGATTAACATCCGTTGGATATTCAACATATTTGAGTAAAACGTTCAAAATCCAACGGTTTTTTAAAAAATGGAGGTTTGAAATGAAAAAAGCAAAAGTGGATAGGAGAGTAAGATACACCCGGATGGTATTAAAAGAAAGCTTTATAGATTTGTTGGAGGAAAAGGATATTTCGCACATAACCATCAAAGAAATATGCGAAGGTGCAGATATTAATCGGGGGACATTTTATGCGCATTATAGTGATCAATATGACCTGTTGGGAAAAATTAAGGACGAGTTACTAAAAAATATTAATTTAAACCTCGTGGAATTGGAGCAAAAAAGTAATAAAGTTGATGAAATTCTGTTAGCGGAAAAAATATTTGAATATATAAAAGAAAACGCCAAAATATGCAAAATACTACTTAGTGAACGTGGGGATCTAAACTTCCAAAAGAAAGTTATGATGCTTGTGTACAACAAAATAATTACCCAACTGACCGATAACAGCAGCATCACTAAGGAGGATGCAGAGTATGTTTACCTATTTACCATAACGGGGTGTGTCGGTATCGTGCAAAAGTGGCTGGATGAAGATATGAAAAAATCTCCCCGTTATATGGCGGAAATGGTTGTCAAGCTGACCTTGGGGTTGATAAGGCTGCTAAAAGAACAACCAATAATTTGGAAGCAGGAAGGGCGCCAAAATGAAGGATTATAGGGAATTAAAAGAAGCACCTTGCCTGCAGGCGAAACATATATATTTTATATACGATGCAAAAATATATATGCCACATAACTTGTGAAATTATTTGCTTGACAGTTTAAAAAATAGGGGCTAAACTGGTTATTGTCGAAACTTGCACCCCGTATAGCGATCTTAATGGGGTGGTGTGGAATGAATTGCAATGGCTCTGTGCTTAATCAAGGTCATAAACCAATGTTAGAGCTGTTTGAAATCATATTTGGAAAGGGGCGAGGTGAAAACAATGGACGCTGGCAGTAGTAGTGGTGCGATATGCGGACGATGTGATGAATTCCGGCAATATGCTTTTGACGGCGTTCCTTTGTAAAGGATCCTTTGTCCGAAAGATTGTGCCTTACTTCTGTTAAGGATCGTGGGAGGCGGTTTAAAGACCCCCATGTATACTTTAGAAGGAGGTAAAACTCATGTCAAAAACAAAATCTATTAGAAAAAAAGTAATAACTCTGATGGAAGAAAAAAATTACAAGGCTATAAAAAAAGTTTTTTCTAAATTAAAGCCCATTGATATAGCCGCACTTTTTGATAATTTGCCAGAGAAAAACATTATTTTGCTGTTTCGGATCCTTCCGAAGGATCTTGCGGCAGAAACCTTTGTCGAGATGGATTCGGAGCAACAGGAGATGCTCATAAAAAGCTTTTCGGATTTTGAGCTGCGTGAGGTAGTAAATGAGCTATATATTGATGATGCTGTTGATATTGTCGAAGAAATGCCCGCTAATGTAGTAAAACGAATCCTTGGGAATACGGACGCAAAGACCCGTATTTTGATAAATGAACTACTAAAATATCCCCAGGATTCAGTCGGGAGTATTATGACCACAGAGCTTATACACCTACGTTCTAGCATGACGGTTGCGGACGCAATAACAAAAGTTAGAAGGGGAGCGGCAGATACTGAGACAATAGATACATGTTATGTAACAGATAATGTACGGCATCTAATAGGGAATGTCACTATTAGGACACTTTTATTATCGGACGATAATGCCAAAATATCAGACATTATGGAACAGGATACTATTTCCGTAAACACCGTTGAAGATAGGGAAGAGGCGGTCAATCTGTTTGCCAAGTACGATTTGACTGTTTTGCCTGTAGTGGATAAAGATATGAGGCTTGTTGGAATTGTAACGGTGGATGATGCTATAGATGTGTTACAGGATGAGACCACTGAAGACATAGAAAAGATGGCGGCCATAACTCCCACATACAAGCCCTATCTTAAAAAAACTGTTTTAGAAATTTGGAAAAGTCGCATACCATGGTTACTTATACTCATGATTTCGGCTATCTTTACGGGGATGATAATAAATTATTTTGAAGATGCCCTGATGGCCAATTTAATGCTAACCGCCTATATACCCATGCTGATGGATTCGGGAGGGAATGCAGGAAGCCAAGCTTCAGCTACTATTATACGTGGGTTATCCTTGAAGGAAATAGGCTTTGGGGATACAGTCCGTGTTGTATGGAAGGAATTTCAGGTATCCATAATGTGCGGAATTACACTTGCTGCGGTAAACTTTATAAAGCTAATAGTTATAGATGGTATTGGTATTTACGTTGCATCGGTTGTGTGTATTACTTTAGCATTGACAGTGTTTGTTGCCAAGGTAGCAGGAAGTATACTTCCTATAGCCGCAAAAAGGGCAGGGGTTGATCCGACGGTTGTGTCCAGTCCATTTATCACGACTATTGTTGATACCCTCTCGCTGATTATTTATTTCCAGATTGCGGTCGTAATTTTGGGAATATAAAATTTCTTAGGGATAAAGAGTGGTAGGATAAAGATTTATGATCCTATCACTTTTTAATCTGTACATTTTTATAAGAACGCAATAGTTTTGCTATAAATCGTCAGTAACAGGCAGTAAAGAGCTCTATTTCACCATAAAAACACCAAATTGTTTACTACAGATACGGCGAACAAATTGTAAACTTAAAAAAATAGGAAGGAATATCCCTTGCAATGTAGAATTGTTTATAAGGCTTAAAAAATATTAACGGAATAAAAGCGTGCTAAAACCAAGGAGGGTTTCAATTCTTATGCAGCTAAAATCAATGCTATACCATCAAAAATCAAGGTATAAAACCTTGTATCATATCTTGAGTCTTCCAGATGCTAGCTAGGATCATATAAGTATCTCTGGCAAAATTCAAATTACCAAAGATAAAATTTAGAGTTCGTAATAATCTACTGCGGCAAAGGCTATTATTTGCCTGTATATTATACCGTATTGTTTTGTTTGCATTCGTATATTGAAAATTTTGCAAGGGCTGTTTGTACAATCAAAAATTTCTAAACAAAAAAGCCCGTGCAATACATAGAAAATGCAATACGGAGGGATGTGTAATAAAATGTCCGAAATATTAAAGGAAGAAATGTGGACAGGCGAAGAAGAGACACAAAAGGATAAGTTTTTGACATTTGCCCTAGGGAAGGAGCAGTACGGGATCGAAATAAGATATGTTACAGAAATTATTGGGGTACAGCCAATTACCCAAATACCCGAACTGCCCGAATATATCCAAGGCATAATAAACCTAAGGGGAAAGATAATTCCCGTAATGGATGTAAGGCTTAGGTTTGGCAAGAAATTCAGTGAATACAACGACAGGACTTGTATTATCGTCATTGACTCGGAGGATATACTTATTGGGCTTATCGTAGACAGCGTGTCGGAGGTTATGTCTATCCCTGAAGAGGATATCGTTGAACCGCCGGATCTAAACCAAGGCAAAAACAAGTACATTAAAGGTATAGGCAAAATAGGAAATGGGGTTAGGCTGATACTGGACTGCGAAAAACTGCTTACAGAAAAAGAAGCAGAGAACCTTAGCAATGCAATATAAAATCAAGGAGGATTAGATAATGCGTTGGTTTTACAATTTAAAAATATCCGCAAAACTTATTGTAGCTTTTTTGCTAGTTGCTGCGATAGCGGGTGTGGTGGGAATGGTTGGGCTTGTGAACATTAACAACATGAGGGATGCAGATACGCTGCTCTACGAGGAAAACACATTGGGAATGGAATATGCAGGGAATGCTGCTGTGTACTTTCAAAGGATAAGGTTTAACTGTGTAAAAATGACTCTAGAAGGAGAAGGAAATCTCAGTGACGGTTGTATAAAAAATATTTTGGACTATACTACGATAGTTGATGAAAATTTGAAGCTTTATGATGAAGGGATTGTTTCGGATGCTGACAGAAAACAATTTGATGAATTAAAGCCCCGGTGGGAACAATACAAATCCTTAAACCAAAGCGCTTTAGAACTTGTGCAGGAAGGACAAACCGATCAAGCGCAGGAGCTAGTGTTATTTGGGGAAGTCCCCGTAGTCGGGGCAGAACTCCAAGGGCTCTTCGAGGGTCTCCTTGACTACAATTCCGATGCGGGGAAGGAGAGAATGGATCAGAATATAGGAATAGCCGATACCGCATCAAAAACAATGATAACCGTGATAATAATAGGTGTGGTCATTGCTATTATTTTAGGTCTGTTTATTTCACGAATCATAAGTGTTCCTATTAGCAAAATGGCCGAAGCTGCTGATAAACTAGCTGTTGGCGATGTGGATGTAAGTGTCGAATCCGATACTAAAGACGAGATCGGAAGACTTGCCCAATCCTTTAGGGGTATGGTTGAAAATATACGCGAACAGGCATTTGTGGTCGAAAGAATTGCGGCAGGTGATCTAACTGTGGAGGTAAATGTCAGATCGGATAAGGATCTTCTCGGCAAAAAGCTCAGTGAAGTAGTTGAAACCAATAATGAGATTTTGGGGAATATCAATGCAGCTGCGGGGCAGGTAGCAGCGGGTTCAAAACAAGTATCCGATTCAAGTATGCTCCTATCCCAGGGTGCTGCTGAGCAGGCAAGCTCGGTGGAAGAGCTTACGGCATCCTTGGAAGAGGTGTCAACCCAGACAAAACAAAATGCCGAAAATGCCCATAATGCCAATGAACTCGCCGAGGCAGCCAAAGATAATGCCGAACGGGGACACGAACAGATGGCAGGTATGCTAAGGGCTATGGAGGAGATCAATGATTCCTCCTCAAACATATCCAGAATAATAAAGGTTATTGATGAGATAGCTTTCCAGACAAATATACTGGCCCTAAATGCTGCGGTTGAGGCGGCAAGAGCGGGACAGCATGGTAAGGGGTTTGC
Organism: Clostridium sp.; assembly: GCA_012798835.1. Lineage (GTDB taxonomy): Bacteria > Bacillota > Clostridia > Acetivibrionales > Acetivibrionaceae > Hungateiclostridium. Next base: position 757 of record JAAZML010000008.1, on the reverse strand, counting down.
TGTTGTAGCCGAGGAAGTAAGAAACCTTGCCGCCCGATCGGCAAATGCAGCAAAGGAGACCACAGAGCTAATTGAAGGTTCGATCAAAAGAACCGAAAATGGTACAAGGATTGCCAATGACACCGCAGCAGAACTTGAAAAGATAGTAAGCGATATTGCACAAGCGGCTAGGCTTGTTGCCGATATAGATGTCGCTTCCAACGAACAGGCGGCCGCTGTCGCCCAGATAAACCAGGGAATTATGCAGGTATCGCAGGTGGTGCAGACCAACTCCGCTACATCCGAGGAAGGTGCGGCGGCAAGTGAGGAGTTATCGGGTCAGGCCGAATTTTTAAGAGAATCGGTTGCCAGATTTAAGCTAAGGCATACAAAGCAGAGTGCCCATAGCGGTTATAAAGCAATAACTCCTGAAATAATGAATATGGTGGCAGATGTAACGGAAAAGAAACAGCAAAGGAATACCAACAAGCAGGAAGACTGGAAAGAATTCGACATACCTGAATTAGGGAATCCTAATCATGGGGCGAAAAGTGTGTTGTCTGCCCCCAACCATAAAATAATTATGGATGACAAAGAACTGGAAAAATATTAGGCATCATTTAATTGGATTGGGCTAAAGCCCAATCCAATTAAAATTCTTATATTATACACTAGGTTACGATATGCTGGATTTTTGATTTTTCTGCGTTAACAACCAATGGGAAAAGGTAATACGGTACATTAGCGGTGGTTTTGTTCGGCGGCCTCTGCTTGGGAT